>JBEDEU010000014.1:0-17499 GCA_041175585.1 Pseudomonadota bacterium
CAGAATGCGCGACTAATTCGGATACGCCGCCCACATGGTCTTGATGGTGATGCGTGAGTAAAATGCTGACAAGCTTTAGGTTGTGGCGCTTCAGGGTGTCTAATACCGGTGCGGATTGCCCCGGATCGACGACTGCAGCGGTGTGCCCGTTGGTCAGCAGCCAGATGTAGTTGTCGCTAAAAGCCTTCACCGGGTAAATGCCCGGGGCAAGGTGGTTCGCAACTATTTTTTCAGCAGACATCTTCAATTATGGGAAACACGTGTCAACAACACAATCGTCCATTGTAAGTCTCGGCGACTGGTTGCAAACCGATTCCGGGCAATATGCCCGCGAGTGGGAGCAGGCTAGGTTCGACGCGATCGTTGCGGATGTGTTTGGGTACAACGCCATTCAGCTGGGTACCCCTGAGTTGGACTTGTTACGTGCCAACCGGATGCCTGTTAAAGCGTATTGCGGTGCGGATCTACCTCTGGAAAAGTCTGTGGGCGACTGGGTGGGTGTGGTCCAAGCCGAACCCGAGTTTCTGCCATTTGAAACGCAAAGCATTGATTTATTGGTGTTATTTCACGGTTTGGAGTTGACGCAGCACCCTCACGAAGTGCTGCGCGAGGTGGATCGTGTGCTTGTGCCTGAGGGACGAATTGTCTTATCTGGCTTTAATCCTTGGAGCTTATGGGGAGCGCGTAATCGCTTGCCGGGCAAAAACTACTTGCCTGTGCCCTCTCAAGCCCAAGTTTCACTCCCCCGGCTAAAGGATTGGTTCAAACTTCTTTCATTTGACATTGATTTAGGTCACTTTGGTTGTTATGTTCCGCCATTTTCTTCTAAAAAGTGGATTGAGCGGTTCTCATTTGCCGAGCAGGCCGGTAATCGCTGGTGGCCGGTATGTGGTGGCGTTTATGTCGTTTCCGCCGTTAAGCGTGTACCCGGTATGCGACTACTCACTCCCCGCTGGAAGGCGCGTCAGTCCAAGCGCGTGGCGGCCCGAGCAGCGGGGGTTGCCCTTCAACACAACACTGACCGGGCTATTGAGCGCCCGGATCATCACTAAGTAGAGCGCATGCAAAACGAAGAAGCAGTTGAAATTTGGACCGATGGCGCCTGTAAAGGGAACCCAGGCCCGGGAGGTTGGGGTGTTTTGCTGAAAATGGGGGCCGTTGAAAAGACGCTCCATGGTGGCGAACCACTGACAACTAATAACCGGATGGAAATGCTCGCCGTGATCGAGGCGTTGGGCGCTTTAAAGCGTCCTTGCAACGTGCTTTTGCACGTCGATTCCCAATATGTCATGAAAGGAATGACGGAGTGGATTCATGGCTGGAAGCAACGTGGCTGGAGGACTGCCGACAAAAAACCGGTGAAGAATGCGGATCTTTGGCAACGGATGGACCAGGAAGTGGCCAAACATTCGATCACATGGAAGTGGGTCAAGGGCCATGCGGGTGATCCTGGTAATGAGCGTGCCGACCTGTTAGCCAACCGAGGTGTTGAAGAAGCTCGGGCCAAGATGTGAGCGGTATGATGCTGTGCATTGGTACTTGATTGTTATTTTTACTGAATGGTTTGAATCGTATGCGCTGGATAATCCTCGACACTGAAACAACGGGACTCGATCCTGCGCATGGACATCGCGTCATTGAAATCGGTGCAGTCGAAGTGTTGAACCGTACGGTAACAGGCAATCATTTTCATACATACCTAAATCCTGACCGAGATAGTGACCCAGGTGCGTTGGACGTGCATGGCTTAACAACAGAATTTTTGTCAGACAAGCCACGTTTCAAAGATCAAGTCGATGATTTTTTGAAGTTCATCGAAGGCGCTGAACTGATTATCCATAACGCGCCCTTCGACCTTAAGTTTCTGAATGCTGAGCTCGCGCGTCTAGAGCGCGACACCGTGACGAATTTCTGCGCGGGCGTGACAGACTCTCTGGTGCATGCAAAAACGCTGCATCCTGGTAAACGTAATTCGCTAGATGCTTTATGTGAGCGCTATGGTGTCTTGAACTCACATCGCACTTTGCACGGCGCATTGCTTGATTCACGCTTGCTGGCGGAAGTCTGGCTTGCCATGACGCGCGGGCAAGACAGTTTGATGATTGATCAGTTTGATGTGCCCTCCAAGGAGGGCGTTGCAGCTAATACCCATCGCAGTGATGTCGCCAAGCTTGGCGTGATTTTGCCGAGTGCGCAAGAGCTTGAAGCTCATGAAAAGTACTTGGCTGCACTCGACAAATCAGTCAAGGGCAAGTGTCTATGGCGTACCTTGGATGAAGGCACGCCCGTCGACACTGCCGCGGGCAACGCTACTTAAGACAACACCCCAAGAGTCTTGCGCTTGATTAAGTCAAAATCAATTTGGGCACCTAGGCCTGGGCCGTTGGGTGCGTGCACCATGCCTTGAGCGTCGATTTCAATATCTTGAAGCAAACCATATTTTTGTGACTCCGACGGCAATAGCACCTCAAACAGTTCGGTGTTTTGCAGTGCCATGATGACGTGAAGATTCGCAAAATTATTGAGTGAATTTCCGCCGTGATGCACTTCGTAATTCAAGTGAAATGCTTCTGCCAAGTGGGCGGTCTTCATCAGCGTTGTGATGCCACCTTTGACGGCAACGTCACCACGCAAGAAATCGGTCGCGCGTTCTTTGATCCAAGGAGCGTACGAATCTAGGCCGCCGGCCGGATATTCCGTCGCCATGATTGGAATGTGCAGATGTTTTTTTAGTTCGACATAGTTATAGATGTCAGCATCTGCAAGTGGATCTTCATACCAGTAGAAGTCAAGTTCCTCGATGACTTTGCCGACACGCAAGGCTTGTGTGTAGTCGTAGCTCCACACTGAATCGAGCATCAATACATAGTCATCCCCGACCGCTTTGCGAACAGCTTCACATACTTTGATATCTTCGCGCCACACTTGAGGCGGATGGATTTTATATGCTGCAAGATTCAACGCCTTGTAATGCTGCGCCTCGTCTGCATAGGCTTGTGGGCTTGAGAGCACGGCCGAGCTGATATAGGCCGGTACATGGTCGCGATAGGAGCCCAGCAGTTGATGGATGGGCAGATTCGCAACTTTCCCTGCGATATCCCAAAGCGCAACGTCGACTGCTCCGATGCATCTTGCAGTTGTGGTGCGCACCCGCTTCCACATCGCTTTATAAAGTCGCTCTCGGTCAAGCGGATTCTGTTGAAGCAAAATGGGTTTGAGGTAGCGGATGAGGCTTGCTCCGTCCATATCCGCCGGAAAAAATGCAGAGCCCAAAAATGCATGGCCCGTGACACCTTGGTCGGTTGTAATGGCCAGCAAGCCAAGCTTGCTGCCACCCGCAAATCGACCAGTATGCGCACCATAGCTGGTTGAGGGAATGTCGTCCCAGCTAAATAGTGTCAGTGTGACATCTTGAATCTTCATCGTTACTCGATCCGAATGTTTGCGTCTTTAATCAGCTTGGACCACTTTGCGACTTCGCTTTGGAGGAGTTTGCTGAATTCTTCAGGGGTGCTCGCGATTACTTCTACGCCTTGATCATTAAAGCGCTTAGTGACATCAGGCTCGCGGAAGATTTTGACGAGTTCACCATTGACCTGCTTAATGATTGCAGGTGGTGTTCCTGCCGGTACTTGCATGCCAAACCAAACGTTTACCTCAAAGCCAGGCACGCCAGATTCTGCAACGGTTGGTGTGTCTGGCAGTAAGGCTGTGCGCTTGGCTCCACTGACGCCGATTGCAAGTACTGTCCCAGCACGCGCCTGTTGAATCACGTTTGGCACGTTGTCAAACAACACGTCAATCTCTCCAGCCATCAGCGCTGCGACTGCTGGTGCGCTACCCTTGTAAGGTACGTGCGTGAGCTTGACGCCCGTCATGTTCATAAATAGCTCCATCGATAGGTGATTCGAGGAGCCCGAGCCGGTCGAGCCGTAATTGAGTTTGCCTGGATTAGCACGGGCGTACTCAACGAGCTCTTTCGCATTCTTAATGTTCAGGCCTTTGCGCGTGACCAAAGCGTTTTGTGTCGAGCCCGCCCAGACTAGAGCTTGGAAGTCTTTTAATGCGTCATAGGGAAGCTTGTTGCCGTAAAGCCCGGGCAGCGCAGAGAAGGGCAGTGGCGTAATTAAGATGGTGTAGCCGTCGGCAGGCGATTTTGCGACATAGCTGTTGCCAATCGTTGTATTGCCACCTGGCTTGTTTTCAACGACAACTGATTGACTCCAGACCTTGCCAAGCTTATCGCTTGAGATGCGGGCGAGTGTGTCGTTAAAGCCACCGGGTGGGTAGGGCACAACAATTTTGACAGTCTTGTTTGGATACTGTTGTGCAAAGCCGGTCGTCACGAGTGCGCATGCAAGGGTCGCACCCACTAATAGCTGTTTCAGTAATGCGTTCATCTGTGTCTCCGTTGGAATGATTAAAACTTGACTACATAGCCAGGGCCATCAATTAGGGGGTACTTTGCAAAGATTGATTCGTCTACTTCAATGCCAATGCCGGGCTTGTCGAGCGGCTCGACGCAGCCGTCTTTCCCGATTTCAAAACTAACACCAAACATATCGCGCAGTGGGTTGTAGTGCGATACACAGGCCTCAAAATACTGGGTATTTTCGATGGCAGAGGCGAAGTGAATCGTTGCTGCATGATTCAAACCTGTCGCCGAGCTATGGGTATTCATCGGGATGCGATGAGCGGAAGCCAGTGCAGCAATCGCTAGGCCTTCGGTGATGCCACCGCATTTGGATAAGTCTGGCTGCCAGATTCGAATGGAGCCCGCTTCGAGTAGCTGAGCGAACTCAAAGCGCGTGTAGTGGTTTTCGCCAGCTGCGATGGGAACGAGCGATGTGATTTTGGCTGCTTCGCGATAAGACGCGAAGTCGCTACAGGCGAAGGGCTCTTCAAGCCAACCAGCCTTGATCTCGGCGAGCACAGGTAAGACACGACGCACATCTGCGATGGTGTAGGCCGTATTTGCGTCAGTCAGAATATCGATGTCGTCCCCGAGTACCTTGCGAACATGCAAGACGCGTTCGATATCTTTTGCTGCCGTGTCGCCTAGGCGCAGCTTGATCGCCTTGTAGCCGCGCGCGACATATTCCTGGGCCTCTTCAGCGAGTGATTCTTTAGGCTGATAACCGAGCGAGATGCCCCCCGCATAGGCTGGTAGACGACGTTTGCTGCCCCCAAGCAACTCATACAGGGGCATATTTGCAGCCTTGCCACGAATATCCCAAAGTGCCATGTCGATACCGGCTAAGCCGAGCGACGCACCCGATCCCACGCCGTGGCTCGATAGCTGCATGCGATGCACGCGCTTCCAAACGCCGATACAGTCGGTCGCCTGCATGCCGATGAGCATGGGCGCCAGGGTATTGTGGATCAGGCTGACTACTGCGCCTGGGCTGCGCCCTGGGTGTGCCTCACCATAGCCAGTGATGCCCTCAGAGGTTTCAACCTTAACAATGATGGCGTCACGCTTTGTGGTGCTGCCAATCCCCATGGTCACGGTTTTGCCTTGATCGAGGCGGAAGGAGAGTGGAATAGCGGTAATCGCGGTAATTTTCACGGCGTGTCTCGAATAGGTGTTGTTTGGTGCGAATTATGGCTGATTTTGGTTGAAATGGCATGCTTGCGGCTACCTCAGTCGCCGTGGTTGTGAGGGCTGTGTAAATGTTTGTAAGAGTTGATCCCTTCATATTGTGTTTGATATTTGGTTCATTCAGAGTAGAAGCTTCCGAAAATTATCTCTGAAATCTAATTTGAAAGGGAACCATGATGATTGTTTTGCGTAGGAGTGAGCAGTATGCGACAAAGACTGATTTTAGAGCGTTCAGTTATGGAGTGAAGACGCAGCTCGATCAGTTAGAGGGGAAGACCGATCGTTTAGAAATCAAGACGAATCGCCTCGAGGTAAAGATGGACAGCTTAGAGGCGAAGGCTACTCGAGTGGAGGCGAAAACTGATCAGCTAGAGACAAAAGTTACTCAACTCGATCAGAGTGTTGGTCATTTGGCTGAGGCAATGAAGGCAAGCGCAGATGAATGCAAAAATGAAATCTCCAAATTACGTGCTGATGTTGCGGTTCTAACTAACTCACATAAGTACGTTCTTTGGATTGGAGGCGGCCTCGCCACTATGTGCATGAGTGTCTTTGGCCTGTGCATTTCAATACTCTTGCCGTCTCTGAGGTAGTCGGCTGCGTTGGGTCGATTGAGACCGTCGGATTGAGGTTTCAAAAGCGATACGATGACCGTAGTTGACTCACGATCATTAGCTCACAATTCCCAAATGCCACGGGACAAATTCATTATCACCTAACCCCAGTAGTTCACTTTTTGATCTCATCCCTGACGCGGTAGTCAGAATGTGTTCAAAAATGAACTGCCCCATCTCCTGGACAGATAACTCACCATCCAAGATGCGGCCACAGTTGATATCCATATCTTCTTCGAGGCGTTTAAACATGGGTGTATTGGTGGCGAGCTTAATGGTGGGAGCAGGCTTGGATCCAAACATGGAGCCTCGTCCTGTTGTGAAGCAGATGATGTTTGCCCCACTTGCGATTTGTCCTGTCACAGCACAGGGGTCATACCCAGGTGAATCCATAAATACAAAACCAGATTTTTCGATCGGTTCAGCGTATTGATAGACTTCTTGCAAAGGAGTACTGCCACCTTTCATGGCTGATCCAAGGGATTTTTCGAATATATTTGCAAGGCCCCCTTGATTGTTTCCTGGGGCGACGACGCCATTGAACTGGCCGTTGTGGCCGCGTGTGTACTCTTCCCACCATGCAATTCGATCCAAAAGCTTTTGACCCACAGCTGGCGATACTGCACGTCGCGTCAGCATATGCTCGACACCATGAATTTCAGGCGTTTCGGACAAAATGGCTGTCCCTCCATGCCTTACGAGAACGTCCATCGCAGCCCCGAGTGCTGGATTGGCTGTAATGCCAGAAAATCCATCCGAGCCACCACATTCAAGCCCAACCTTTATGTGACTCGCACTGCAAGGTTCACGGGTGATGTCGTTCGCTTCAGGCAGCATTGACTGAATCGCCCGGACGCCTGCCTCTATCGTGACCCGCGTTCCCCCCACTTCTTGCATCACCAACGTTTGCAGTTGTGTCCCGATATTTAATTGTTGTGATTCCACCAAGTCTGCAACTTGATTGCGCTCGCAACCCAATCCGACGATGAGCACACCTGCGAGATTCGGGTGGCGCGCGTAACCAGCGAGCGTTCGACGTAACACATCAAAATGCAAACTTGGCGACGACATTCCGCAACCGGTCGTCTGAGGAAATGCCACCACACCATCAATGTTTGGATATGCCCCGAGACGCTCAGTGGTGAACCAGTCCGCTATTTTGCGTATAACGGTTGACGAGCAATTGACTGACGAGAGGATTCCAATAAAGTTCCGTGTCGCAACGCGACCGTCTTTGCGTTTGATTCCCAAAAAAGTAGCACGTTCAAGTTCAGGAACGTAATCCACGGGAATTACATCTCGACCAAAATCATGGGTATGACCGAAGTCGCTGAGCATGATGTTATGGCTATGAACGTGATCACCCGCCTCAATGTCACGAGTTGCTATACCAATAGGGGTATCGTACTTGCGTACAACAGCTCCTTTCGTGATCGTACATGCAGCGATCTTGTGGCCCGCTGGTACTTGTGCGCGAAGTTTGAAAGACTGACCACTATGTACGACTTGGGCGCCTATGGTTAAGAGCTCTCTGGCAATCAGTACATTATCCGCAGGATGCAAGCGGATGAGCGAGGCGGGTGTTGCAGTCATGTATTTAGCCTGCCAATAGTTTTTTGAGTTGAAGCTTGTCGATCAAGATGCCTTCCTTTTTGTAAATGTCCATAATGTAGGCACGATATTGGTCAGCATTCAAATATAAGACGGGCGCATCAATACGATCGCACGCCGTTTTGAACTCTTCGCTATTGACCGCTTTTTCCAAGGCAATACCAAGTTTTTTGGTAATTGTAGGGTCAAGTCCAGCCGGCGCGCCCACGCCATTCGGGGCGTCAGTAACAACTGGAAACCCTAGGTCTTTGAGTGTTGGAACATTTGGGAATCTTTTTAGGCGTTGTTCGCCCCATGTTGCAAGCAAGCGTAGCTTACCCGCTTCAACTTGTGGTGCCCATGCACTTGAGTCTGCCAGCATGTCGACTTGACCACCCAGTAATGCTTGCAGAGCCGGTGCACCACCTTTATAGGGAATGTGACGCAATTTGATGCCAGCCGCCATCGCAAACTCCTCCATGCCAACATGCGTTTGTCCAGCAATACCAGAGGTTGCGTAAGTAAGTTGATCTGGGTTCTTTTTAGCGAAATCCACCAATTCTTTCAGTGTTTTGATTGGTGATTCGGGACGCACCACAATACCAAAAGTTTGACCCGACGTTCTTGCCAGATAAGTGAAGTCTTTGGCGGGATCAATCTGAGCAGAGCCAAGTTGGGAAAATCGTGTGATGGAGAGCGGAATTTGACCGATTGTGTAGCCATCAGGTTTAGCAGTTGCCAGAGCCTTGGCACCGATCATACCTGCAGCACCCGCTTTATTTTCTACGACGACTGTCTGACCAAGTTCACGCGTCAATGCTTGAGCGAGTGCGCGCATCGTCGCATCGGCGGTGCCACCTGGAGGCCAAGGAACAATAAATGTAATTGGTCGAGTGGGGTAGTTGCTGGTTTGTGCAAGCGCAATGTTTGGCAGCATAGCAGTCGTCGCTAATGCAGCACCACCAAGCAGAATGTGACGACGTTGATTGTTGCTCATTTATGTCTCCGTGTGTGTAGAGGTTTACGACTCAAAAAAATCAGGATATTTTTCCTGGATTACAGCAATATTTGAAAGTGTGCCTGCTAGATGTTCCCTTACTGTCCGCTGTGCATGCAGACCGTCACCGGTACGAATTGCGTTAACGATTTTCTGGTGATCATCAATTACTTTTTTTCGCTTCCCGGGCGCGGGTAAGTGAAGCCGTCTGATTCTGTCTATATGGCCACTTTGAATTTGCAGGAGAGACCACACATCTAAAAGAGCGGCCTCCTCATAAAGAACATAATGAAAATCTTTATCGGCCCTGATGAACGGATCAATGTGACCTTGACTGGCTAGTCTTTTCAGACGATCGAGAGCTAAATCAAGTGCGGTGATAACTGATTCGTTTTTTGTAATAGCGAATTCATAAACGAGCTCAGTCTCTACAGATTTGCGTAAGAAATGCGCTTGTTGCGCTGCTTGGAGATCAATTTTGCTGACGCGCGTGCCAGATTGAGGAAAAATTTCAACTAAGTTTTCTTGCTCGAGCCGCATCAATGCATCCCGAACGGGTGTTTGGCTCACACCAAATTGAGTTGCTATTTCGTTGCGCGACAGAACATCGCCAGGCTTGAGCGCAACAGATACGATCTGCTCTCTGAGCAGGTCATATAGCTGCGGTGCGGCCTGTTTATGGCGGTCAAGTTTGATGATGTTAGACATAGTATTAACTGATATATTAGTATAAATGTAAAGGATTTGCGGCTATGAAGCTGCTATCGTTTGTACTGAGTTCTTTGGCAGTCGTTCACAAGTCGGTCAATGACCTCAACAGCACGCTGTGTATAATTCCAGCGCTGGAGTTACTCCAACACTCCAATCCGCCTTTTATTTGGCGTTCCGGATTGGGCGGTTAGCTCAGTGGTAGAGCACTGCCTTCACACGGCAGGGGTCACAAGTTCGAACCTTGTACCGCCCACCAAAACTCGTTCCCATCGCACTGGATTAGGTCCTGGATTAGGTCGTCCTGCGTCGTCAGGCAGATTTCTTTCGAAAATCAAGTGAACCTCTTCTTTCCCAGAAGGGGTATCTAGCGAAACGCTTTACTGATTGATATTTCGTTATGAGTTCAGTTTGATAAGCCTGCATAGCCTGAGTTACCGTTTGCTCAAATTTGTCAACCTCTGAATGATCGCCGTGAATACTGTTCATGCACGCTTCTGCCGCTCTGCAGCCAGACCAGAGTGCCTGAGTCATGCCGTGTGACGACAGCGGGTCCAGTGTGGCAAAGGCGTCCCCTGCGGAGATCCAGTTTCTCCCTGACGATTCTGATTGCATCAACATACCCGCATCGCTCGCCAGCGGAGCTTCTACAGCACAATAGCCCGCGGACTCGATTCGTTTTTGGGTTAGAGGGGCTTGATCAATGAGTGAACGCCACGATTGGGCATCTCGATTTAAATGTTGATGAACCAAGTCAGGATAGGTGTAAAACGAGATAATCATTCGCCTGTCAGGCAAGATTGCTGAATACCACCAGCCATTTTCCACGGCTTCAATCATGATTCCGACTGTAGGTTCAATTTCGGTATCACTTTGTTTTATGAAGCTGTAATAACAGATCATATTGTCAATGCGATGGCGCCTGCTCAATCGACGACCGATAATTGCAGAGCGCCCGGAGCAGTCAATTACAAATCCAGCCTGTAGCGGCAGATGGTCGTCGATATCCAGTAAAAGACCGTCCGTAGTTTGGCTGCAGGTTTTTATCTTCTTAAAAAGCCGATGGTGACGATCGTTAGCCGAATGCATCCTCAGAAAATCTTCAAAGTCGTCGCGGTCAATCGACCACGTCGACCCTTGCGATCTCGAAAATCTTGATTGTCTAGTTAGAGTTGGTTGATCCCACGCTGAAAAAACAAGGTCCTGGGCAAGATAGCCTCTTGCCAGAAAGGCTTCCCAGAGTTGGAGTTGTTTCAGTAATTGGTTCGCCGTGTATGAGAGTGTTTCTCCGATTCTGTCGGAGGATTTTTCTACGGGGGCTATTTGAGTGGCAGATAAACCTAGTTGTTGAAGACGAATCATCGCTGCGGAGGCGGCGATCCCCGATCCTACGACAACAATATCTGTCTTCATATGTCCATCGAGCCGCGTTCCGTCTCAACATACATATACTCTGGCAAAGCATCGGGACCGGTAGTCAGTGATTTTGGCGTGGGTTTTTTGACCACGAAACCTAAGCGCTCCCAGAGATAAACAGCGCGATTTAAACCGTCAAAATAGCTACCGTTGGCGTGATAGCCAATGCCCGCCGTACCTCTAGACCATGCCGAGCGAACAGTCGCAAATTTTAGGCGATCCGCTCTAGGGAGGTCTTCACGAAGGAGCCTTTGATAAGCAAACTCTGGCAGTACGTCGACCGGTAAATTTGCGGGCCACCACACGACGGTCGGATAATCGTGTGGATAGTTGACGCTCTGGCAGCTGAACGCGTCCGGTTGCCAAGGCAGTCCCATCCACCGGGTCAAGTCACCAGGCATTTGTGGGCCAATGGGAGCTTGTTGTGACCTCGGGATCGCTTTGTGAGGAAACGTATTTAGAGGTGTGATCAAGGGACCGAGATGTTGTACTAACGAAGTCCTGTTGCCGACTGCGATTCTAAAGGGATGTTGATCATCAAACAGCTCTGGTCTTTCAAGAATCCAAGTTAGTTCAACGCCAGGATGAAAGTTTCCGCCTGAAAGCGGCTCGAGTGCCGCACGGGTCAAGGCTGCTGGCTGATCTTGCAGGGGTAAGTCGGAAACTTTTGGATGCCTATTCTGTTGAACATTGCGCTGAGACAGAAATTGCTGCCAATCATCGACGAAGTTGCCCTCGCTCCATTTAGTCAAAATCCAGTATTGCAGACTTGTCATCTGAAACCAGTGCGCATTTACTCCTTCGAAATCTACGCCGCCACCCAGCATAAAGGGAAGGCGGAATTGCTGTTCGTCTTTGGCGTGCGGGTTTCTGAAGGCCTTAAAAACTTTTTGGCGTAAGGCGGATTGATCTTTTTTTGCAAGTTTTTCGATGAACGCGATGTCTGAAAAATTAGGGATATCGATCCAACCTGATTGCAGTTGTGCTGCGCTAGATACCCATTCCATTTGCGCCATGCGGTGAAATAGTGGATAAACATCTCTGGCGAATGACAGGGGTAATTCAGGTTTTTTGGGCCGTTGCTTAACGTTGGCTAGTTTCGCTTCGTCCCAATTCTCATATTTTTTAATGAGACTGTTTTCGATCGAGTCAAACATCGTAGTAAACGGGGTAATGTCGGGTGCATAGTCAGGGCCACACGATACAACCCAGGCGGGGAGGGCTTGCAAGCGCTTTCCATTGCGCAAAGTAATAGAAGCGTCAATCGTCCCATCACACCAATCGTCGTACCAAGCATCATTTTTTGTAAAGTCGACGATTGGGTTATTGGGCAGAACGGGGACTGAGACACCGTCCGCCGGGAGCACGATCAGTCGTCCCATTTCATCTGTCGCCAAGTTCCCCAGACTGACTTTAAGGTCCTCTCGCCAAAAATGACCTTCGAGTTTGTACTGAGCCAATTTGGCTGAGCGATTGACGCTGTTTCCTTGAATGCTAACTACACCTGAGTCGATGACCAGACGCTTTTCTCTTTCGCTGACTGCGACCACGCCTTGGTTGCGAAGTTTCGCAGGAATGCCAGGTGCATCGGGACCTAAGTTGAAAGGGTTGTTAAATCCATACCAAGCAGCTTTGGTGTTGGCGACTCTAACTTTCCATTCGATCTCTGCATCATCGGCAGTAATTTCTCTGACCACCTGACCAGACTGATTAAAGCCATAAAGATAAAAGCGCTGGGCTTGCTTTTTAATTTTGGCCGTGCCGTCTTTGAAACCTCCCTGCGGTTGAGGCGCAAAGCCGGGCACTTCTGGCGAGTAGAACGTATGCTCGATGGAAGCGCTGCCGACGCGTGAAATCCCGATCGGTGGATAAATACCAATGTAGTTAATTTCTTGATCTACAACTTTCTGACGAGCATTGGCAGACGCGGCAAAGGCGGGTAATGGGAGAGCCAGAGAAAGGAGGCTGACATGCGCGCTTGCAGAAAGAAAATCTCGTTTGCTGCGGTTTAAAGACGGATGTTTTTTCATTGGAGTGAGTAATACAGGGCTGCCTAATCAGTCTTGTTACAGGAATACATTCACAGTTTTAGAAAGTTTCTTGTCGCTGTCGAAAAGGAATGCACGTTCGCCTTCATAAAAAGCCAACCAAGCAAAAGGAAATTGATTTCCAATTTTGGTCCCTTGTATCGAGCAAAATATTAGCATTGCACTACCAATTCTCCTGCTCGGTATCCTGAATTGATAAGCGTTTCACACAACATAATAGGCATTGAAAATCATTCGTTTCAGTGGAATAGCTTTTTCTGGGTAAGTTAATGAGTGGAAGTCTAAAAACGAACTTTCAACGACTACTAATGACCCAGTGCGTGCATAGGTGCGCGAAAAAGCGGATGCCTTCATTAAGTCAAACTTATTGGCATCAGAACAAACGCTCATTGAACAACTGAACCAAGTGCGCAGAGCAAGATAAGCGTTGCGTAAGCTTTTGAATTCGTTGTGATCTCAAACAGCACCCCCCTTTTAGGCGGGTACGAATTTGTTAAACTTTGTTTGGTGTTTCTGCGGGTAAACCCGTCACGCCTAATAACAAACTTACTCAGAGAAAAACATGGTTGAGACGTTACCGACGCTGCCGCTCTGGGTCGATGTCACTGCGATGTCGACAACCGCAATGTACGGCGCTGCGACTGCCCGTAGCCGTAACGTTCCAATTGCTGGGACGTTGTTCGCTGGTATTTTAGGTGGCACCGCCGGCGGTATGGTGCGTGATCTGCTTCTTGGACTGGAACCTGTTGCGATCACTGGGCCATATTATTTCCCCTGGATTTTATTGGCCACTGTGTTTGGCGCCTTCTTCTTTTACAAAGTTATTTCCCAAAAAGTGCCATATCTTGTCTTAAAGGGCGTCGCAATCGGATTGCTAATTGCGATTGGCTGCCAGAAGGCTCTGATGCACGAGGTGCCCTTTGTTTCGATTATTCTCCTTGGCGTCCTGACTGCAACGGTTGGTGGGATGGCGATCGATACCTTGACAGGCCATCGTGCTGCAGTCTTTAGTCAGGCTCACTGGTTTGCTACAGCGCTGATCATCGGAAGCCTGGTTTTTTATGGCCTGACGATTGGCACGAATTTTTATATTGCGACTGCGGGTGCAACGCTCACGGCCACCGTACTTTACGTCACCAGCGTGCTTCGAAACTGGCCATCCCCGATGTGGCCTAAAGAAGACACCGATATGTCTGCCTGATCCTATTCAAAAGGAAAAAACATGCCTGTTGTGAAAGAAGCTTTCAAAGTTGCCGCGATTGAGTTCAACCCAGAGTTCATGGAGCTTGATAAAAACATTGTTGCTGCGACCGCAATGGCGGAAGAGGCTGCAAAGAATGGTGCCAGATTGATTGTGATGCCCGAAGCGGCTGTGTCGGGATATATCTACCGTGATCTCGAACAGTTTTTGCCTTACATGGATACGGTACCCGGCAAGACAACGGATTCGCTTTTGACAGTCACAAAAAAATATAACTGTTACGTCGCAATCGGCATCGCTGAAATAGATCGTGACACGGGTTTGACATACAACACTGGAGCGTTGGTCGGGCCCAATGGTCTAGTCGGTAAGTATCGTAAAAATGGTTTAAATCCGTCCGATGTGCTGTGGTTCGTACCGGGCAATACCGGTTACCCAGTGTTTGAGACCGAGCTTGGTCGCATCACCATGATCATTTGCTACGACGATACCTACTGGGAGCCTGCTCGCGTTGCGGCACTCAAAGGGTGCGACATGATTGCGTACATTTGCTCCTCTGACCGTTTGTTGCCCCAGCTCGGAGCTGAGGCTGCTGGAAAACACTCGACGATTGCAGCCGTGCAGCACCAGAGTGCTTGGAGTGGGCTGGCGATGGTGGCTGCCGATCGAAATAATGCAGAGACTAACCCAACAACCGGTGTCACCGTGACATATGGCGGTTCCGCTTCGATCTGGCAGGCAGATGGCGAGCGCATTGCGCATGCGCCTTCGACTGATTACACCAAAACAATGACGAACAAGCCGATGATCATCTACGGCATGATCGATCCCGCACGCTTTGATAACGAACAGAAGCGCACGCTTGAGCATCGTCGCCCCGAGCTCTACAAGGAACTCGCTTTTTATCGCGCACCAACGGATGGTGCCGCCACCAAAAAGTCTTGCGAGGTCATGACTGCGGCAGTTCAATATCGTTTAGACGTTAATGATTTCGACGGTAACCTAAATCGTTGCGATACTTTAATTAAAAAAATGCAGGGTGGCACTACGGCTTTTAATTTAGTGGTGTTGCCCGCTTTTTCATTTAGCGGCCCAGCCTCGAAGGACAATGTTCAGAGTATCGCTGAAAAAGCCCTTGGCAAATCAACCCAGGCTGCGAGCGATTTTGCGGTTCGTTTGAAGACCCATCTGGTTGCAAGCTTTATCGAGAAAGAGGGAGAGCGCTATTTCCATACGGCCGTGTTGCTAGCCCCCGACGGTAAAGTTCTCGGTCATTATCGTCAAACCCATCTCGATTCAGCTCAAGCCGCATTTCTAAGCGCTGGCGATGATCTGCCTGTTTTCGATACATCGATTGGCAAAATCGGAATGTTGCTCAATGACGACTTCCGTTTTCCTGAAGCCTCTGGCATGTTGTCTGTACGTCGTGCAGACATCATCGCGGCACCAGTGAATTGGTCGGGTCAATACGGTGGACGCTTGCAAGATGCAGCGGGACTGTTCGATCATCCTTACGCTGCTAACACTATGGTCTTCTGGTACGCGGCCGCTAAGACCTCTCAGGCCTACACGGTGGTGGCGAACGCTGTTGGAAGTGGCTGTTTGGGATCGAGTGGAGTCTTCACGATCAATCCGATCGATTCACTAGAGATTCCTGTGGTTGGGTCGACTGATAATGAAGAGGTAGTCTCGCTGAAGTTCACCACGCTCGGTAACGCCTACTGGATGAATCAAAGCAAACTCATTGGCGGACGCCGCGCTGATCTGGCGTCACCTCTCGTCTTTCCTGCACAGTCCAAGGCACTGCAGCAATGGAAAAATGCACCTGGCTTTGCAGTAGATGCGTGGTCGGCTTACAAGCAATAACAGTCGTACCAGTCCAGACGTAAATTTTTATTGACCGTGACTGTCTATTAGTCCACATACAGTTGTGAACTCGGAAAGACCGCTGCCTCCGGGTGGCTCTTTCTTATCCGAGATAGAAGCCAAGTTACTTGTCGCCGAATAATAAGCCTTGCGAGTTAGATTTCTTCGAGTTAAAAACTTAAAGCACAGGCTAGGTTGGGTAAGTATGCCTGTTATGCAGTTCCCGACCTTAACCCGGAGCTTTAATGATCTCGATTCGAAAAGTTGCAGCTTGCCTTGCTTTGTTTGCGGTCACAAGTGCCGCAAACAGCCAAGTGGCCTCGTCTATTTTTCACACGCCAGAATATTTTGCAAATCGGGGGCTGCAATATACGAATGCAGCCGAAGCCTGGGCGCTAGGCTTCACCGGCAAGGGTGTCCGAATCGGTATTGCAGACGATCAGGCCCAATTGAGTCACCCAGAGTTTGCTGGTCGGGTTTATTGGCCAGCAATGCCGGACCCGTTTCCAAACCCCGACTACCCTGGTTTCCCAGATCATGGGACGCATGTCATGGGGGCTGCAGCGGCTGCGCGCAATGGCGTCGGGATGATAGGTGTAGCGTATGACGCTTCGATTGCTCACGCAGTGGCAATTCCGAACCCTGGCTACCCCGCATCGAAAGACTGGGCTCAAGATCTATTAGATGCCAAGGTTTCCGTGATGAACGGCAGCTTCGGGCCCAACGCAAGGCCGTGGCCTCGATTTGGTAATAGTCTGAATCCAAACTACTCGCTGGTTAATTTCCAAATGCTTAGCCAGGGTGAGATGGTGGACGATGCTGCTGAAGTCCAGAAACTCGCCAACGCTGACATTGTGATGGTCTTTTCGACGGGAAACCAACGCTCCCCTTGGTTTCAGCCATTGGCTGCAAAAGTACCTGCTGGCCACGGGCTGCTCCCCCTCATTACCCCAGCTAACACAGCGCTTGGGTACACCAACAACTCAGCAGATGCTATTTATCGTCTCTATACAGACGAGACTGATATCCAGAACCCTACTACTTGGAGCAGTAATCAACTTCCGTTGAGTCAAGTTCAGGCGGTGGATTACTCGAGCTTAGCTGGAACGCTCATTGCTGTATCCGCTGCGGATATCAACGCGACGACTAATGCAGTGACTCTCGCTTACTTCAGTAATCAGTGTGGTGCGGCTGCCGACTGGTGCATAACCGCGCCTGGTGTCGATATCTATTCGACAGTCCCGATGAATAAATATGGTGAGAAGAGCGGCACCTCCATGGCAGCTCCTCTGGTTGCGGGTGGTGCGGCGGTGTTGCGCCAGGCTTTCCCGTACATGACGGCAAGGCAAATCATTGAAGTTCTGTTGACCACCGCCACGGAAATTGACAACTCCAGCCCCGAATCAATCCGCGACTTTGGCCATGGTTTGCTCAATGTCGGTCGCGCAGTCAGAGGG
>JBEDEU010000015.1:0-17483 GCA_041175585.1 Pseudomonadota bacterium
GTTTTACTACCCAGATCGATCGCTCCGCGAATCGCTGAGTCTTGGGCAGAAATTTTTGAATAGACAAGGTCTGCTGCCAAGCCGAGCCGGCCCTTATGCGCCTCAAGAGTGATCATTCCTGCCGCATTCAAGTGCGATAGCAGCTCGCTACTCTTTAAATTGGCCTGCCCAATCCGTGTGTCATCGTAATAAACGCTACCGTTGATGTTGACAAGCCACAGGTAAGGCGTGACATCAAATCGCCATGCATCAGTAACTTGTTGCACTGGTTGAGGCTTGTTTGCGGGCGAGGTTTGGGCCGTTGCAATCGAGGTCAACGTGGCACAGGTTACAAACAATGCAGCGCAGGCTGTTTTCTTAAAAAGATCACGGTGTGTGGTCATGTTGATTGCCGATTTTATGGTTACGGTTGCGTTGTGGATGGCGCAGTTTAACCTGACGCTAGATGCTTCGAGCGCTGCTTCGGGTCAGCAGAACATCTGCGTGCGTTGGTAGATCAGTTGTCTGAGGTACCTATGTCGGCTAGGATAAGGGAAATCATGTCAACTTTTTGTGCGTTGCAGCAATATGCGGCACAGTCTCACGTTTGATTGCTTCTGCAACCAGTACACATAGGAAAGCAAGAATATGCATACCGCTCTGACCAGAGCCCTCGGGATTCGTCATCCAATCATCCAAGGCGGAATGCAATGGATAGGGCGCGCCGAGCTTGTCGCCGCCGTCTCAAATGCTGGCGCGTTGGGTACCTTGACCGCTCTGACACAGCCGACACCGGAAGCACTCATTGATGAGATCGCTCGGGTGCGGACAATGACCGACAAGCCTTTCGCGGTCAACCTAACGTTCCTGCCCACGCTCAAGCCAGTTCCTTACGAGGCATATCGTGATGCGATTATTTCGTCTGGTGTCCGGATTGTTGAGACCGCGGGCAACAATCCGTCCGCACACATGCCTGCCTTGAAAGAGGCAGGGATCACAGTGATCCACAAATGTACGACGGCCAGACACGCCTTGAAGGCACAACAGATCGGCGTTGATATGGTCAGCATCGACGGGTTCGAGTGCGCGGGACACACAGGTGAGGAGGATATACCGGGTTTGATTTTGATCCCCGCTGCTGTCGCTAAGCTATCGATTCCTGTCATTGCCTCAGGTGGATTTGGAGACGGCAAGGGACTCGTTGCTGCGCTTGCACTAGGCGCTGAAGGAATCAATATGGGCACGCGATTCATGTGTACCCAAGAGTCGCCGGCACATATCAATATCAAGGAGGCTATTGTTAAGAATGCAGAGACCGATACGGCCCTGATTTTACGGAGCCTGCGTAACAGTAGCCGTGTCGCGCGGACTCAACTTGCGCAAAGCATTATTGATATGGAGAAGGCAGGCGCAACGATTCAGGAGATAGGTCCCAAAGTCGCTGGAGCCAAGGGCCGAGCAGTATACGAAGAGGGGGACATCGAGGGGGGAATCTGGACCGTTGGCATGGTGCAAGGCTTGATTAACGATATACCCACATGCGCACAGTTGGTGCAACGTATCGTCGATGAGGCGGAGCATATTATTTCGCAGCGCTTAACACGCCTTATCAATACGTAAGACTAGATTCAACCTGTTTTGGTTTAGAGCAAATGTATTCATCTCCTATTGACGACCACGCCATTGTAAAAAAGGCACTGAGGGCTATTGCTCTTAATCGGACTCCCGGTTACAGCTTTTGTGGAAATTTCTTCGATTTTTCCTACGACTCCGCGGATCAGAATCACTCGATCGTGCATGTTAAGCCCGAAGCACAGAGCGTGGGATCTAGTGGACAGATCCATACGGTGGTGCAAGCGATACTCGCAGATATGGGGCTTGCAACCTGTCTGCGTTACAACATCGGAGATCGTCACCGCACCGCAACTGTATCGCTATCATTACAGTTCACAGGCGTGGTACCAAATGGCGACCTTGTCGCGACGAGCTATTCACAAGCGCACTTGCAAGGTGTTCAAGGGCGACAAGGTATTAGCCAGACCAGACTGACCTGCGGCGATGAGCTTGTGGCGATCGGCAGTGCGGCATTCATGATTTTGCCTATGCCTGAGGGAACAATTTTGCCACCAGTGCCGTGGGTATCTCAAAAGCCTCCGGCCAATCCCCCGTTAGATCTGCAGAGCCTAAATGAGAAGGAGCAGTGGATACTGCATCGCGTTCGACAATCAGTCGCCGAATGCGAAAAGAGTGGCGGGAATTTCTTATCGCACTTCCTGACGCTTGCCCCTCAATTGGTTGAAGGCGGTTCGGTATGTGAGGTTGAGAACGGCCCGCATATTGGCAACCGAGTTGGGCATGTTCAAGGCGGAATTATTTTGGCGATTGGCATGGTTTGTGCAAGCGCTGCGCTCGGCGATGAGTGGCTTTTGTCTGGGGTGACAGCAACTTATATTAGTCCGGGTGAGGGGGACATGATTCGTGCGCAAGCCGTCGTCGTTCATCAGGGCCGCATGACGGCAGTGGTAAAAACCTCTGTGCGATCAGGCTCAGGAAAGGTTGCACTCGAGGTGCTATCGACCCATGCGCGTCGCGCTTAGTCGCTTTGTCTCGACTTAAGTGCTTTAGTTTTAGGCGTTCGATACCGGTTGTAGCCCCAAAGATACTGCTCGGGCATTTTGCGAATCAGCGCTTCCATTTCTTGGTTGATAACGGTTGCTGCGGCTTCTGGATCATCAGGGAGCGGTGCTTCAAGGCGTTTACAATGCAGAAGGTAACCTTTTCCAACGGCTTTTCTCTCGGCCGCTAACACGAAGATTGGCGAGCCTGTGAGTTGCTGTAAGCGGTGTACCAGTGTCATCGTATAGGCCGGCTTGCCGAAAAACGGTGCCCATACGCCTTCCCCATCAGGGGGTACTTGATCAGGCAGAATACCAATTATTCGTCCACGAAGGAGCGTTTTGACTAGCGTGCGCACGCCGCTTTGGTTGGCAGGTGCCATCGTCAGTTGTCTGCGTGAACGCATTTTGATGATCCAGTCCGTCAGCCATGCCATACGTGGCGGGCGGAACAGTGCGGTCGCTGGATAGCGTGCGCTAAACACAGGTCCAAATAATTCAAAACAGCCCAGGTGTGGTGACAGCATAATTACACCTTTATTTAGGCTAATGGCGTCATCGAACTGTTGCCAGTTATCGCACTGCAGCGCAGCATCCATTGCCCGTTCATCCCGTCTGGTCCACCAGTACGGCATCTCGAACATCAATTGTCCGACGCTCATCATCGCTGCCCGCAACATACGGGGGTTCGACTCTGGGAAAGCCTGGCGTAGATTTTTGCGTGCGGATTCTTTGTAGCTACCCGGCAAACACCAAGCGAGCCAACCAAAAAATTTTCCAAGTCGCTGGAGCACCGATAGCGGAAGGGCGCCCAGAGATTTAAAAATTAGAGTGATAATTGGCGGACCAATTTTTTCAAACATGCTGTGAACGCCTCCGTAACCGCAATCATAATGCCTTACAGATAAAATAGCGCTTCAAGCCACCTTAACTCGTCTTGGATGACCAATGATACTGTCTGACCTGATCACACCCGTTGCGTTGATAGATGTCGCGCGCATGCAAAATAATATCAATCGTATGCAGCAGCAGACGGATCGGCTTGGTGTGGCCTTTCGTCCACATGTAAAGACCTCCAAGTGCGTAGACGTGACGCAGGCACAGGTTCAAGCGGGCGCAAAGGGGATCACTGTTTCAACACTTAAGGAAGCCGAGCAGTTCTTTGGTTCGGGTATTCGAGATATTTTGTACGCCGTCGGCATCGCTGCAAATAAATTGCCTCAAGCTGCCGCCTTGCAGACAAAGGGCTGTGATTTGAAAATACTGACCGACAGCGTTGCGAGCGCGAAAGCGATTGTTGACTTTGCGCGGGCGCGGGGCATTGTGTTCAAGGTCTTTATTGAGATCGACACCGACGACCATCGCTCGGGTATCAAGCCTGACGCTGCCAGCCTGCTTGATGTTGCGAAAGTACTGTCAGATGGAGGTATGGCGATCCAGGGTGTCATGACGCATGCGGGCTCTAGTTACGATCTCAATACGCCAGAGGCTTTAACCAAAATGGCTGAGCAAGAGCGATTTGGATGTGTGCATGCAGCCGAGCGTCTTCGTGCTGCTGGCTTTTCTTGTCCAATTGTTAGTGTCGGTTCAACCCCGACGGCATTAGCGGCAAAAAGTCTTGAGGGCGTGACCGAGGTGCGCGCTGGAGTTTATGTCTTTTTTGATTTGGTCATGCGCAATGTCGGCGTATGCCAATTAGATGATATTGCGTTAAGTGTTCTCACAACTGTGATCGGCCATCAAGAAGATAAAGGCTGGGCGATTGTCGACGCAGGCTGGATGGCGATGAGCCGCGACCGTGGAACGCAGAAGCAAGCAACGGATTATGGATATGGACAGGTATGTGACCTGGCCGGAGACGCTCTTGCGGGCTATGTTATTTCCGGTGCAAACCAAGAGCACGGGATCATCTCGCGTGTCGGTACTCCCGACATGGACATCGTTAATCGCTTTCCAGTTGGTACGGCACTTCGTATTTTGCCAAATCATGCGTGTGCAACTGGCGCTCAGTTTCCCGAATATCAAGCGTTAGATACGCAGGGCAAAATACAAACTTGGACTCGCTTTTACGGTTGGTAGATTTGATCAATCTAGCTATGCGGTAGTTTCCGTATTGAGCGCTGAAGTTCGATGCATCACACTCATCACTGTTCATTTTTTGTGATGAGGTTGAGATGATTTCGACAGAGCTAAACAAGAAGGTACTGAAGGTACGGCTGCGCGGTCAGCGCGGCCAAGGCATGACCGAGTACATCATAATTGTTGCTCTTGTGGCGGTCGCTTCGATTACAGTCTACCAATATCTAGGCCAAGTACTGCGTGCCCAAACTGCCGCGATTGCGAAGGAACTTGCAGGCGAGGACGGTACTCAAGAGACTCGAGCCGCGCGGTCTGCAGCACAAGCTGCCAAGGCAGAGGCAAAACGTAAGTCCTTGAACGACTTCACGGGTAATGCCGACAAGAGCAGCAGATAGAGCCTCGAGCATTTGTGAGAAATCGTGATGCGGTCCTCCAGTCTGGGCAGGCGCTCGTGCTTGGCGTCGGGCTATTGACGCTCGGTGTTTTGGCGTGGCTCCTGATGCTTCAGGTCGGTGGATGGGTACATAACAAGTCCTCGTTGCACCGTGCAACGGATGCCGCAGCATACAGTGCTGCACTCGTATATGCCCGGGCGCTTAATCTACATGCCTATTTGAATCGAGCTCAACTTGCCCATCAGGTTGCCCAGCTCCATCTTTTCTCGCTTGCCTCAGCCGAAAGATTTCGCTCCAGACTTGCGCGACAAGCCACCACACGGAATCCGCCTGCATCCTTACTGGGTTTTCGCTTCGGGATGCATTATGCCGGTGCCTACGTATTTGCACGACAGGGTGGGCAAAGCGACACAAGAATGCGCAATGCGTTGCACAAGGCGTTCGAGCAGCACGAACAACTCATTCACGCATCGCTTCACCACATTAGACAGTCACGGATGAATGTGGGCGTCGAGATCAGTCGTAGCCTGGAAAATACATTGGTCATGAATTTGGGCAAGAGTGGTTCAGATAATCGCGGGGAGTCTCTCGCGGCATTGGGCGTGCGGTATCGCATCCTGCGAGACGACACCGAGAAGTTCATTGTCAGTCGTCCGACTACTGAGCACGACTGGTTCGACATGTTGCAATCGGTCAGGACGCGCTATCGGTACTTGGATGATCGACGTGTTGTTGCACGAAGTTTTAACGGCCTGAATCTTCGATGCCCGTGGATGCAGCATCAGCTTAGACGCCGAGGGAGTTTGAAAATTACGCGCGAGGGTATCTGGGAGAGCGAGGAGACCCAGTCGTTTCACAATCTACGTTTCAATCGACACATTGGTTGCTACTTCCGCGAATACCCAATGGGCTGGGCAAAACTGGCGACTCACCCCAATGGACCAAGCGGCCTAGGATTCGCTGATGAGCCGATGCAGTCGTTCAAGGACAAACCTTTTTGGAAGTGGGCGTCGGAACGTGCATGGACTGGCTGGAATCTTTTTGGTGGAACTCGAAATCCGTTGGCTAAACGATGGGCTGAACAAGCACCGGTCGTTTGGCGTGCGAGGCAACAGGCTCAATATAGTCGCTTGAATCCGAAGGTGACCTCAGAAGCGGCCGTCATTTCAATCGAGGTTGATCAAAGGTGGCGTAACTTCCCCCAACTTCGCTCAGCCGCTGCCGCAGAGACATACTTTTTGAGCCCGACGACAACTCGTCGTTCGCTTGCTCGCCCAAGCCTATTTCAACCCTTTTGGCTGGCGCGACTTGTCCCTATTCCAAGTGCGCGGCCTTTAGGTTCTGAAGCTTTAGCGGAAGCAAAATGAGGGAGCGAATGATCGAACAGCTAGGTCAAGGACTGATCGAAAGTTTGCTTGTTTTAGCAACTTTGGTTCTCGTGTTGTGCAGCATACATAGGACGGGGGAACTACGTCAGTTGACGTTAGCGGCACTGTATGAAAGCGCCTTGATCGTGTTCAGTGAAAGAGGACACTCATCATTTACTGGATATACCATTGGGAACGTTGAAACTCAGAATAGTATCGAGAATGAACTTTTAGGACGCAATGCTGGGTTGTTTACACGAGGTGTCGATGTTCAGCATTTGTCCACTCAAGCCATTGGTAGCTTCCGACAGTTTCCGAGCAATATCTCTAGCGTCAGAAGATTCAGTTATCTCTACAGCGATGCAGGACGAGCAACGTCTAATCAGAGCGTTCATCACAATATCGGAAGTTCAAAGCGGGCCTGGCGTATCGCTTCCACTCATAGCGAGCGGCTAGCACGTCAGGCTGCAACTGGTACCGCCCCGATTGACTCAGTGTGGCGACGTACGCCGCCACAGTTCGACTGGCTTAGCGCGTGGAATGACCTTATTCCCTCATCGTCCGCACGAGTACGAAAATGAATACTAGGTGCGTTGGTGCACGCTTGAGTATGGTTCTATGGCTCTCTGTGGTCACTTCAAGCGCTGCTAAGGAAGTATTGCCATCTTTAAGTCCAGAGCTTGCATACCATTCCGTCGTGGACAAGTTTTGCATCCAAGGGTACTCAATGCGTATTTATCGGATAGGTGGGCGCATCGATCTCGATCGTGTCAAACACAAATTGGCGAGCGTCATTCCAGTTGGGTCGATTGTCGAAATTGAGGACGACTATTTACTCGCGGAATGGGGCAATTCCACAGCATCTAGATTGATCGGCCTATGGTCGGTCGCTCCTGATCAAGTTGAGGGCGTTTATTCCGTGTTGGCTACCGAGAAAATGAATCGCGACCCAATTGAGGCGCACGATTGCTTAGCTAATGCGCCACCTCCAAGATCGATTATTGATTGGCTTAGTCCGCGATTGGGCTTGCTAAGTTTGGTTTCAATAGTTGATAAATCGCACGATAAGCCGGCATACATTGCCTTGTTTTCGAGCTGGCTGGGACCTAATGCTCTGTTGGATTCAGTTAAAGCAGCGATGAAAGCAAATGGTTGGATCATTAACGTCGGGCACACTGGCATACCTGCACCGAGCATTACGCGAACCATACACGCCGCTAAAGGAAATACACAAATTGACTTGAATGTTTTCTCTGTACAGGGTAACTCCGTCATGTACATGATTGCCCGGTAAGGGGGGTGTATGAGCAAAAATGAACGTCAGAAAAGATGGCTGCTTTTAGGTTTGTCGGTCACCCTCGGGTGCTGCTCTGCCTGGTCCATCAGCACCCATCTCGCGAAAAAGTCGAGAGAGTTAGAGGATCGTAACCGTGTGGAGTACGTGACCGTTATTGTCGCTGCGCGCGACCTAAAGCAGGGCGACTTGCTTCGTCAGGAGGATCTAAAAGAACGTATTTATCAAGCACAGGGAATTGCGCACGACGTTGTACATTCGGACGACATGGATTCTGTCATCGGTAAGCGTTTGCGTTCAGACCTACATCAAGGGGCTTGGGTTGTAAGCGGTGCTCTGGCTGAGCCTACCGCGCCAAGGCTTGCCGATCGTTTAAATCCCACTTTACGTGCCATTTCATTATCGGTTGATTCGGTCAATGCAATGGCAGGCATGCTCAAGCCTGGAGATCGTGTCGATCTGTTCGTCTCGTTCGATCATGAAGGAAGGCGCGTCACTGCGCTACTACTTGGATCAGTGGAGATCATTGCGACAGATCAGTTCACAAAGGATTCCGTGCCTCCAGCTGAAAATAGAGAGCGTGACTATTCGACGATCACCGTTGCGGTGTCCCCTGCGGATTCCATCCTGCTTGTGGCTGCTAGACAAACCGGAACTATTAGTGCAGCGATGAGCGCACAAGGCGCGCCAGAGATCAGCAGGTCAACGGACGGGATCGCCTTCAATCTGGCTGAGATGCTTGGCTTACAGACGATCGGTTCGAGTGAGGCGGCGCAGGTCATTTATGGGGATCGTCTAGATACTGAATTCGAGCCTCACACCGTTGAGGCTCAACGATCACGATGAGTCTTGTCCAGTCTGTTTGGTTATGGTTTGTATGCCTTTCTCTAGGACATCCCGTATGGGCGAGTAAGGAACACGCCATTGAGATCGAAGTGGGATCTTCTCAAGTCTTGAGGCATAAGAGCGTTCAGAGGCTTGCAGTAGGAAACGGGCAGGTAGTGCAAGCTTCTGCGTTGAGCCCCACCGAGGCCATTGTCTTTGGCAAGCGCCCAGGGACGACAACCATAAATATCTGGATCACGAAGACCTCGCACGTGACCTACAGAGTGCATGTTCGCCCTGAGGGGTACGGTCAAGCGATGAAAGAGGTGAAAACGATTCTGCAGAGCATCCCGTGTGCCCGTACAACGACCGCTGGAGGCCGAATCCTTGTTGAGGGGGACGATTTAACGGAAGCTGAGAGGTCAACGATTGCTCGACTGGCAGGACGCTATCCTGATTTTATTGAGTTTGCCAATCAGTCTGAATGGGAGCGGATGGTCATGCTCGATGTTCAGGTTATCGAAATTCCGTCAGCAAGGATGCTTGAACTCGGCGTGCGTTGGGACACCAATACCTCCCTCGGTATGCAGTCATCGCGTCTTGCGCTCACAGCACTTGTCTCAGCAAGGCTAGCCGCACTGTCAAAAACCGGTGAAGCAGTAGTGCTTGCACAGCCTCAACTTCTGGCACGAAGTGGATCCACGGCTAGTTTCTCAGCTGGTGGAGAAGTTCCCTACACCACACAAGATAAGGATGGAAAGGCACACACAACATTTAAGAAATACGGTGTCCATCTAAACATCACGCCACAAATTGGAAGGAATCTGGCGGTGCGTTCAAAAATCGAGATCGAGGTGAGCACGGTGGATCAAACTCTCGCGTCATCTGCAGGTCCGGCATTGAAGGTCAGGCGTGCAGCGACCGACTTCAATGTGCGTTCCGGGCAAACGCTTGTGCTCGGAGGGTTCATCTCGCGTGAACAGTCCAGTGACACCGAGGGTCTGCCGGGTATTTCGGAGATTCCCGTACTCGGACAGCTATTTGGTGTGAAACGTATGCACAGGAGTCAGACTGAGCTTGCGATCTTTGTGACTCCTATTGTGGTTGATGCGAGCCATTCGGATCTTGCGCAGCGGACGGTCAACGCGAGATCTTTGCTGAGTGACCGTTTCCCAGAAGACCTTCGTCTCAACTCGCCAATTAGTAACGAAAAAGATCTTGATAAAAGAATTATTTTCGATAGCCAATGGGATGCCGACTTAATCACTGGTCGGGAAACGGATCACGCAAGCCAATGGGAGTAGGATCATGATTCATATTGCACTAACGTTTGAAGATGGGCGTCGAGAGAAAATTAGTCTTAAGGCTCCGTTTGTTATCGGACGGTCTGCAGAGTGCGGGTTGCGCATACAGCACTGGCGTGTGGCAAAAACTCATCTTCGTGTGCGTAGGGATTACACCGGGTGTTATTTGGAGGATCTTGGCTCACTAGTGGGAACGCGTGTAAACGGTAATAAGCTCGTTCGGTATGGTCCCGTGCAAGAAACAGACGAAGTTGTGGTGGGACCATGCTTATTGCGCTTCACCATCTCTGAACATGATTGTGTCGGAGATAACGTGGTGCAGCCTGCACTCGATATCAACGTACCAGAGAGGGCAGGCTTAGACTCAACTGAGGCCACGACTTTTGATCGTGCGCTAAGAAGATCTCTTCATCTTGGTTTGATAAAGGCGCTCGACTTGCGACGAACTGACGTTGCTGCTCTGACCCCAACTGCATTGCGTGACTATGCGCGTGAGTGTGCACGCCAGCTCCCAATTGATCTTGTAGATAGCAATAGTGATATTGACAAAGACCGGCTGATCGAGCTTGTTGTCGATGAGGCCGTTGGGCTGGGCGTGTTAGAGCCACTGCTCGTAGATCCTGCCATAACCGAAATAATGGTTAATGCGTTTGATGAGGTTTACGTTGAGCGCAATGGAACTCTTAGGCGGTCTGATGTGGAGTTCAGCTCGGACGCAGCTGTTCGCGGCATCATAGAGCGGATTGTTTTTCCACTTGGTAGGCGGATTGATGAGCTGTCGCCAATGGTCGACGCTCGGTTGCCTGACGGCTCTCGCCTGAACGCGGTGATTTCGCCTATCTCTCTGCGCGGGGCCTGCGTCACGATTCGGAAGTTTCCCACAACACGTCCAACGTTAGATGATCTAGTTCAAAACGGAACGCTCGCGATGCCTCTGGCAAGATTTCTGTCGTGGTGCGTTGTGAGTCGATTCAATATTCTGGTTTCTGGCGGCACCGGTTCAGGTAAGACGACACTCCTTAATGTCCTGGCCAGCCAAATACCAAGCGCACAGCGCATTGTCACGATCGAGGATTCTGCTGAATTACAAATATCCCATCCACACGTCGTTAAGCTAGAGGCCAGACCTCCGAGCATTGAAGGACGCGGCGCGGTCACTATTCGTGACTTAGTAAAAAATGCCTTGCGTATGCGCCCAGATCGCATTGTTGTGGGGGAGGTAAGGGGAACGGAGGCAGCTGACATGTTGGTCGCTATGAACACTGGACACGAGGGTTCCATGACGACGCTCCATGCAAATAATCCACGTGATGCGCTAGCACGGCTCGAGACCTTGATGTTAACGGCTCAAAGTGGTCTGCCGCATGCTGCGATACGTGACCAGATATCTAGCGCCATACATTTGATTGTTCATCAGGCGAGATTACAGAGCGGCCAACGGGTAGTTCAGGCCGTGGCAGAGGTGTGTGGAGTGGAATCGGGTGTGATTCAGATGCAAGCAATCGCAGGGATGGAACCGACGTCTGGGCGAACGCGTGGCATGGGTTTAATGCCCACATTATTTGATCGGATGAACTTTCGGCCAGATTCCGAAATGGTCGACTGGTTCGTTATGACATGATTGCATTAGAAGGAGGACTTGCTGGGCTGTCGATCGCATTGCTTTTTTGGGTGACCCATCGCAGTCTGAACAGCGCATGGATCAAGTATCGAGATACGTTCAACACAACGGCGCAAACCCAACTTGCCGAGATGTTTGTCTTTGTTGACCTATCACTTCTTTGGCCGCATTTGATCGCACTTGCAGGTTCAGTTGGGCTGCTTCTCTGGGTTTGGATCGATAGCGTAATCTTTAGTACGTTGACAGGTGGCTTTGTTCTGTTTGCTCCTCGTGTCGTTTTGACGCGAGTACGCATAGCGAGGGCGTGTCGACTAGATCAACAGCTGCCTGATGCATTACGTATGGTTTCCAGCGCTTTAGGCGCCGGATCGAGCCTGAGCTCAGCGCTAAACGCTATCGCAAAGGATCTCAGTGTGCCACTATCACAAGAACTATCCCTTGTCCTGCGCGAACAACGAGTAGGAATCCCGTTGCACGATGCGCTGAATAATTTTCGTCTTCGAATGGGTACAGATAGTGTCGGGCAGGTGACAACATTGTTGCAGGTTGGTGCCGAATCCGGTGGATCTTTGTCCATTCTCCTTGAGAGGCTTGCCGCGAATTTGAGTGCGCAGCAACATATTGCACTTAAAGTAGACATGTTGACTTCTCAGGGCAGAATGCAAGCTTGGGTTATTGGCCTGTTGCCGCTATTGCTGTTACTTATTCTTTTCTGGATTGATCCGTTTGCGATGCATTCAGTCATCGCAACGGATGCGGGGAAGTTTGTCCTGCTGTGTATCGTCTTTCTCGAGGTCGCAGGTTTGCTTTGGCTGCGATCGATCTTGCGCGTGGTAGCGATTTGATGTTGCCCTGGATCAGCATACTTGTTGGTGCGATTTGTGTGGGAATCGCAACCTACTTGGTATGCGCTTTCTTGTGGCATTCTGATATCTCATCATTTGTCACTTGGAATCAAAGGCGTGCCGGAACATTACTGCTAACACGTGCCGGCTATCCAAATTGGAATGTTGGTCAACTTTATTTGATTAAATTTACTGCATGCGGAGGAGCTACGGTCGTGTCCGTCTGCCTTCTGAACTATGCACAGCAATGGGATAGTTGGAGCGTGTTCAATCTTATTCTGGTCTTGGTGTGCGCTGTGCTTGGTTACGGTTACCCATCTACATTTTTGCGAGCGCAGGCTCGAAAGCGACAGGCTTCTATTTTGCGTGATATGCCTCCGTTCCTGGATTTAATAGTCCTCGGACTTGAGTCAGGGTTGAACTTACAGGCTTCGCTTCAATTAGCGTTGCTATACAGTCGTACCGGTCCGCTCCATTCGGAGTGGGCACGTGTGCTGCATGACATCCGTTCAGGACAGCCGCGGGTGCATGCACTAACACAACTCGCTGTACGTACTGATATGACTGCAGTTAGACAATTGGTATTTGCAATTTGCCAAGCTGAGTCGACCGGTTTTAGTGTTGGTTCAATTATTCGTGGGTTCAGTGATCAGCACAGAGCAGAGCGACTAATGAAAATTGAAAAGCTTGCCATGCAGGCGCCTGTCAAAATGCTGTTCCCGATGGCGTTGTGCATATTTCCTTGCACCTTTCTTGTACTTGGCATGCCGGTTGCTGCACAGCTACTTAATTTGTAATGATCAAGTTGTCGGATGGATCTGCACAGCAGTCATTACAGATAAGGATTGCGGGAAATTTTATGCAGCGCGCGAGAGGGCTGTTATTTGGTGACGCTCTGCCGGCGGGACATTTCCTGTACTTTCCGAAGTGTCGGGCTGTGCACACATTTGGTATGCGTTATCCCCTGACTATTGTTTTTCTTAATCAGGAGAATCGCGTGTTGCGCGTACATCAAAAGGTTATGCCGAATCGAATTGTTACCTGCCTCCGGGCTCACGCAGTTTGCGAGACTAGGTGGCGGTGGGAGACTAAATCCAATCTCCTAGACGTCACTCAATTGGAGTTGGCTCTGGTTCAGGCTCTTGGACAGAATAGAAAACAGAAATGAAACTTGTATAAAAGCTGCAGTAAAGCACTGCGCTGGCAACTACGTTGATGGGTACTTGCAATGTCGCGCTTAAACTTTTTGGTAAGCCTAGCAAACTCAATATGCTTAGCGCTGTATCGATCGATAAAAATATAGCTAGCCATGACAGGCCATACACAGCAAACGCCCATTTATTGCGCCAACAGGCGATCCCGCTATAAAACAGCGCGCGGGTCATCGGGATAGAGTGCCATCCGACAAGTGCTGGCGCATACCAAAATACTGCTGCCATCAACACATATAAGACGGCAAAAATCGCCATCGGCGTACGTACGGCCTCCAGCAATGGCAACAGGTCATTGTTGGTTGTGACGGATTTGACAGCTTCGGTCACCTCTTCAGAAAAAGGGACAAAGGCGATTAAACCTAAGACAAGGCAGAACAAGACGTATAGCGCTCCCATTCCTAGCAAGCGTCGAAAAACACCGTTGAGGCGTAAGGGTGCGATCCAGGTTCCAAGTAAGATTTTTTGGCCTTGTTCTGCAGTGCGTGCAGCGCTGAGGGACAAAAGTGTCGCAGTAGGCATGAGCACAACAAACAGCAGCGGCCCGATTGGAGGGGTGACGCTTGCAACCATAAGTAGCAAGCTCACAAACATTGCCCAAGAGAAGAAAGCCATGGGTTGTTTGCGGAAAAGTGTCCAGCCATCGCGCACCCAGCGCCATCCGGCTACAGCGGGTAAAGATACTGCTTGCATCAAGAATCCTTGGGTAGGGCTGGGATAGAGTCCAGTGTCCTTTGGGTCAGAATACGCTCAAAATGTGTTGGGTCGTGCGGTTTGAGTGTTTGCGCCGGACGTGGAAGATAGAAATCATAAAGACGAGATATCCAAAAGCGTAAGGCCGCGGCACGCAACATCGAAGGCCAGAGGCGATGCTCCTCAGGCGTAAACGGTCTGATCCGGGAATACGCGGTGAGCCATGCGGTGACGAGTTCCGGGATGAACTTACCAGTCGTATGCTCGATGCACCAATCGTTCAGACAGACCGCGACGTCAAATAACCACGCATCGACTCCTGCAAAGTAGAAGTCGATAAAACCGCCCAATATCGGGTCTTCATTTGTTCCTGCGAACAAGACATTATCGCGAAATAGATCACAGTGGGACGGCCCCTTCGGGGCGTATTGCCAGTCTGGTGACTGCCCAACAGCTATTTGCTCCGCTAACGTTTGCGTCAATAAGTCGCGTGCTATGCCGGATAGAAACGGTAGAACAATCGGTGCGGTCTGCTTCCACCAGGCAAGCCCCCGTAAGTTTGGCTGTTTGATCGAAAAGTCTGCCGCGGCCAAGTGGGCGCGAGCAAGCGTTTCACCCGTTAACGCACAGTGGGCAGGGTTAGGTGAGGCCACATAGGCGCCTGGTAGCTTGGACACAATGGCTGCTGGCTTCTGATGTAACGTGGAGAGTCTTCCGCCATCTCGCCTAGTTTGGGGCTTAGGCACGGCGATACCATGTTCTGCCAAATGGTGCATCAGTTCGATATAGAAGGGCAGTTGTTCGTCCTTCAGCACTTCGAAAATGGTTAGCACATACTCTGACGACGACGTATGCAGAAAATAGTTACTGTTCTCAATTCCCGCGGCAATACCTCTCAGGGACACGAAATCACCCAAAGAATAATGACTCAGCAAGTCGCGTGCGTCTTGGTCGCTAACAGGGGTGAATACAGCCATAGCGGAAAATGATGCAGGGATTGAAGGGGATAAACAGCATAAGTGGTCGTATTTTACCAAGTCGACCGCACGCTGCGCGCACTTCGCATCGAATGACCTCTAAAATCACACAGTGCGCGACAAACGCTCCCGTTATGCGCATTCCTAAATATCCTGTAAATGATTCTGCTGCAGTCACCAACCTCAGACGCCATGTCATCCGTATGCCCGATACCCGATAGAGACGGATGGCGACTTTGTGTGGCCCCAATGATCGATGTGACGGATCGGCATTGTCGTTATTTTCATCGGCTGCTCGCGCCTCGCGCTCGGTTGTATACCGAGATGATTACAACCGGCGCGTTAACCCATGGGGATATTGAGCGACATTTGGCGTTCAGCCCAGAAGAGCATCCGGTTGCGTTACAACTGGGTGGCAGCGAGCCCAATGCCTTGCGGTCTGCCGCACGGCTGGGCGAGAAATGGGGCTATGACGAAGTTAATTTGAATTGCGGCTGTCCGTCGGAAAGAGTTCAAAAGGGTTCGTTCGGTGCTTGTTTGATGTCTGAGCCTAGGTTAGTTGCGGATTGCATTAAGGCCATGCAAGATGTGGTCAGCATTCCGGTCACAGTCAAGCATCGCCTTGGGCTCGATTGGGACGAAAACTATGGGTTTGTTAGGGACTTCGTTGGGACGTTGCATGACGCGGGATGCCGTGTATTTATTGTTCATGCGCGCAACGCCGTCTTGAAAGGTCTGACGCCGAAAGACAATCGAGAAGTACCCGCGCTTAGGTATGACCATGCTGCGCAATTAAAGATCGATTTTCCTGATGCGCTGATGGTGCTTAACGGGGGGCTCGTTTCAAAAGCAGATTGTGAGGCTGAGTCCGATCGCTTTGATGGCGTAATGCTAGGGCGCTCGCCTTGGCACAACCCCATTGTGTTAAGAGAGATAGCCCAAGCTTGGTGGCCGAACGACAAGCTTATTCCGGAGGACGAAATAATCGAAGCGCTCGCGCTCTACGCGCAAACGCAGACTGATGCAGGTGTGCCGCTGCGAGTAGTCGTTCGACCTTTACTTGGGTTGTTCAATGGTAGGCCGCGCTCACGGCTTTGGAGAAGGATGTTATCTGACTCAAAACTGCTAAATGATAGCCAAGCAGATTTGATTCGACAGGCCTATCGCGTTGTTGGTACAGCCTAGTCCGTTTTAGAATTTGATTTCTCGTCAGGCCAATCGCGGATGTAGGCCTTTAACATCGAGTTCTCAAATTTTTGTGCTGCAACGATCGCTTGCGCAAGATCGTAGAACGAGATGACACCCAGCAACACACCATCATCCATGACAGGAACGTATCGGCAGTGATTGTCGAGCATCAAATGTTGCAAGGTGTTGGCATCGGTGTCTGGTGTCACGGAGACAGGAGCGGATTCCATGATGGCACGGATGGGTGTGGCGCCAACGGCCCCATGATTGCTATTAACGTGGCGAATGATTTCGCGAAACGTCAACATGCCAGCAAGTTTGCCTTGATCCATAATCACGAGCGAACCAATGTCATGCGTGCTCATAGTTTCAAGCGCTTGGACGACTCGGGTGTCTGGCGAAGCGGTAAATAGGGTGTTGCCCTTTACCCGCAGGATTTCACTGACCTGTAACATGTTCTTCCTCCTAGGTGCTGCTAGCTTATTGTAGTGTTTGTTTGCGCAGAAGCGGTAGATTAGCCGCCACGTGTCCACCTAATAAAACGCCCAGCCAAGAAAAATACACCCACAGCAAGAAGACTGGGATGGCTGCGAATGCACCATAGATCATGGTGTATGTTGAAAAGCGAGCGACGTAAAGTGCAAAGCCGAACTTCATCACTTCTAAAAGCAACGCAGCAACGAAAGCACCCAAGAAAGCGTCACGCCAGAGTACGGTTGTATTTGGCACGACAACAAAGAGCACCGTAAGACCTAATGTACTTACAACAAAGGGCGAGAGTTTGAGGGATAGTTCCAGAACGGTCGGTAAGTCCATGACGTGACCGAATGATTCACGAGCCAAGAATGCGGTTGTCCAAAGCATGGCACTCAGCAAAATTGGGCCGACAAAAATAATCATGATGTAGACCAGTGAGCGGCGAGCAGCGTGACGTTGCTCTTTCACACGCCAAATTGTATTAAGCGCATCATCGACTGAAATCACCAAAGCGATGATGGTGCCGACTAAAAATACGCCACCAATGGCGCTTAAATGGCTCGCTTGGGCGGCAAATGCATTCAGGTAGTCCATGATGCTGCTCGAAATCTGA
>JBEDEU010000016.1:0-17376 GCA_041175585.1 Pseudomonadota bacterium
AATATATATATATAAGAATGTACGGGGGTAGGGCGCTGCCATTGGGGCTACTGGCTTGGTGCCATGGGTTGCATCTGAACTTGAATAATTGCAGTAACCGCGTCCCACATCCTGATCCCGCGTTCATCCATGTAGCGATCTGGGTAAGTAATCAGCTTGGCGTCGCTACCTAGCTCGAATCCGTCAAGTACGATCCTGCTGGCTTTGCGCATTAGAGCTTGTGCCCTCGCTACCGTTTCATCAAGCTGATCCAGGGGCGCTTCAATAAGTAAAGCGTCGTGCACAGGGGCACACACTCGTATGCCCGCTTCAACTAACAAGATGCAAGCAATCCGCAGCATCTCCGCACCGTTTGCCTGCATTGGAAAGTTTCGCAAACTTCTTGCGTTGATGTTTTGATCCACTAAAATTTGCCAGTCAAACACTGACCAGAGCCGACCGTTTAGTAAAGCCTCATCGACAGCACTATCAGACCAGCGCCAAAACGTTTTATAAGTTTGTTTGTGCAAGCTAAGTAGCTGACGAGCTCTTGCGACGGGTTGGTTGATTTTTGCAGCTAGACTTTCCTCCCCCATGCCGTATTGCACGGCCAGAACACATTGCTTGAACTGTTCGCGTTCGGCCTTATGCGTCGATTTGGTGGCATTTTGTGGCACGGCACCAGCTTGTTTGGCAAATGCTAGATACGGATCGCCACTCAAGTAGGCTTGCTTCATTACTTCATCACCTGATAGGGCCGCGGCTATTCCAAATTCTTGTTGGCTCCAGTCTATATATGCCAGCCCATAACCTGGATCTGGCTTGATAAGGCCTCGCAACCAAACGGAAGGGCCAAAAATAAAGCCAGTGTTAGATGGCTGGTTCCGACCTGTTCTGGCGCGAAACGGTGAAAGCAGACATCTGTTCCTGTTGTCATCACCAACTTTCAATCCATTCAGACGCAGTTCGGATAACGAGGCTCGCAGCTCTCGCATGGGGGCTATGCAGGGGTAGATCTTAGACTGTTGGCGAAAAGCATTATCTGACAGATCCAGAGCACCGCTTTCTAGCCGTGGCCATGGTATTGAGTTAATGGTCAGATAGTCCTCCCATCGTTCGCGCTTAAATGTGCGGCCGTCAAACACTCCATACGCCTGGTCTATATCTGCTATTAGGTGGTCCTGTATCCTTTCCCAGTACACTAAAAATATACGCAGAGTTTCTTTGTCAATGGGCACACCAGTATTCTGCATTGCGGAGACCGCTTTCATGTAGTTCCCCCGTAGTAATGCTCGTGGTATATGGATGTGTGGCAGCATTTTCGGTAGCAACTTGCTTAAAGCAATGACGTCAGATTCACAGTACTCAAGGATATTTTCCTGCTCTGTGACTGACCATGGACCACGTGCCAGGATGAGATCGCGCATGGCAGTTTTCTGATCGGACTCTAAGAAAGGCAGACCAAAATATTGCATAGCACCCAATAGCCCTGATCCAAAAGCAGGGGGCTTGCCATTAGTTAAGTTTCTAAATTCAACGTACAGATCGAGCAAGTTTGCAGGTATGGGCCACCCAAGGCTAAGAAAGCAGTCGATCTCAGCCGAAGCAAAGTAGGCAACGCATAATGAATTGGCATCTGTAGGAAATGGAGCGTTTTTCATTTGCAGGAGCGCATCTCGCCAGAACCTTGTTGTGACGCCAGTAACAAGCTCATGGGTGACAAGACACACTGGGTACGGGCGGTTGCCTTCAACACCCCTTTCGGGGTGGAACTCGAAGTCAATCAGCCATATACCGTTGGAAAATTTTGATAGCAGCATCAAACTGTCCCAAACAAGCCCTGAACAACAGCGTGTTCCAATTCGTTGATGATTCGACCACGGAATGCAATTTTTATAATTTCATCCATGGTGTGGTTCGGCCACTCAGGCTCCGGCAATTGCCCCATCGCTTGAAATACGTCGTAACCACCAGCACTCATGTTGGAATTGATTCTTAGCCAACTAGTTTTTGCAAGTGTCAGCGCATCAAGAAGTGACTGGTGCCAAGGGTTGCGCTGCCCATCAGGCCCTGGGAATGGGACCGGAACCAACCGCAAGTTACTTTGCCGATCTATGACTAGTACAAGCGTGACTGGTTTTATTAGCTCGGATAGTTGCCCTGCCACATGCTGACTCATGAGGTATGTTTCCTGGGTCCCTTTGGGTGCGAGTAGCATTGCGTTGAACTGCATATCTACTGAGGGATGTGTACGAAAAAATTGAGTGGCTGTTGGCTTGCCGACAGGCACAAGATTTAATATTTTTTTGACTCCGAGTGATGCACCGAAATTGCTAGGTATCCGCAGGCTTGCAATATCAAATTCTTCCGGATTGGCTGGCGATGTGGGTGATAGTGAAGCGTCGATTGCGCTATTGATGACGAGTTCTGGCTTGTTGGTATTAAGAGTATTAGTCATTTTGAAAATCCTTCGTTTAATTGGGTAGGGTGCGCATCGTTGGCGCTTTGTAGAGATACCTGTTGTGGGAACGGTTGCCAAGGAATAGGTGCGCCATTGACAAAGAGACATGCTTCATCAGCGCGGATCAGCGCCTCGTAGGAAGTTCTGTCCATGTCGTGAATGCCATGCTCCACAGCACCTGCGTAGTCGCCCAGATTCATATTGACGGCTAGATACGTCGTGTAAGCCCACATATCTGACGGCAGGCTGCCATGCTGTATTGCCTGAAGGCAATCGTTTTGGAAGATCTGCCTGTGCTTTTGGCTCAGTTGGTCATACTTCCTGGTGCAACTGTCGCAGAGCATGAATAAAATCGCATCGCCCTCATAACGCACGAAGAATCGAACAGATTCTGGTCGGACTTGCAGAGTGGATGAGCAATTGGGGCAGTGTCGGTGACCCCAGGGCAAGTTGTGCGTGCACTCTGTATGGTCTAGGTTAGGCATCACTGTCCTCCTGTGCTTGTGCGGTTTATGTGCACGACAGCGGAGCTTTCCAGGAACGGCCCTTCGTGTTGGAACATATCGGCCATCCACGACCTCAGTTCACCCAAACGCCAAACCTTGACGGTTTTCGATAGAGTGGCGGGTTTTGGAAATTTACCTTGAGCAACCCAAAGATTTATGCAGCTTTTGGATAGGGTGGTAAGTTGTGAGGCAGCGTCTATCCGAAGTAGCTGATCGTCTGTGAATTGCGTTGTTTCATTTACTTCCATCTTCGTTCTCCTATAAAAGTTGAAGATGGATCTATTGAAGCCTATAGGTATTTAGGCGTAAATTTTTAAAGTACTTATTGCCGATTTTTTTTACAAGACGTTATCAAACGTTCTGTCTTTCCATGTTTTTTTAAAGTTGTAATAAGACCTTGCACTCAACCCTAATGCATTAGTTGCACGAGTACCGTGCTGTTTATTTATGCTGATGAGTGCGCGACAAAACGATTTAAAGGGCATAAATTTATTCAATCCATGCGTTTGCTGGTACTGTATTGTCAGGGTCCGGAAGATATCTCGAACAGCCCAATTTTTTGGTCGATGGTGCATAATCTTATAAACCCCCAACCCCCTGAGCGCAATGGTTTCGGCTTTAATGAAGTCGTCCCATTCTTGTTGTGTGCCATTTATTGGAACTGGTGTTGTCACAGGGTAAGAATTAATGACCATTGCATATTGCTTCACAAACCAAAGTACCGCGCCGTTCAGCTCGCATATGATTGCTTGTAGCCTGGGTGCTATCTGCACTTGTTGTTGTAGTTTTGAGTACTGACTATCAAATTGCATTAAGTCCTTATGCAATCTTTCAACAGTCGCTTTAGCACTTCTGGTTACGCGGCCGCGCCCGAGTTTGTAATTGTCAGCAAAGTGGAGTATCGACTCACAATAGGGGATTATGATGTTCTGTACAGCGACGGGGACGCCGCTAGCCCTTCGCTTGTCGTATCCCTCAATGTTTTGTTTAAACGCTGCCATGTCCATGTAAAGCTGACCAAGCAAGGCTTTAATATCATCTGGGATGGTAGACCTGCGATGATTGGCAGACGTGTTTATTGTCAGTCGGCCACTCTTAAAGACTCTTGATGGTGGCATATTTTTCCTCCAGTAATCATCTTAGCCGCTGCGAACGTCTGCTCCGTAATGCGCATTGCCCAGAATATTTATCGCTTTAATATTACGCGGCCAGGCTTTTGCTGTCGGTAGCCATAATCCCACGCAGTCCAGTTAAACAATAGCTTTGCCAATCGTTCATGAGCGCTTTACGTCGTAATAATAAATCTCCTCTTCGGTACGCAGCTTCAACCTGGTTGCGTATGCTGTGGGCTAGCGCCATTTCAGCAACTTCTGGACTGTGTTCAGTCTCTTCGGCAACCCAGTCACGAAAGCTTGAGCGAAAACCATGCACGGTGACGTAAACTTTCATGCGCCTGAGTAACATACTCATTGCCATCGATGACAGTGGCTTACCTTGTTTCGAAAAAAGGTAATTACTGCTGGGATCAAGCGACCTTGAAATTGTCAGAATATCCAATGACCGCTGGCATAGAGGCACGCGATGTTCCTTACCTGCTTTCATTCGCTTGGCCGGGATAGTCCATAAACCATCATGTGTAATTTCAGATCGCAGCGCGCCAAGCACCTCTCCTGTCCTATTCACATTCAGAATTAAAAACTCAAGAGCCAACGCTGCGACTCCATCCATCTCCCTGAGTTTCATCATAAATCCAGGTACCTCAGAGTATCCGAGCGCTGCGTGATGGGTGACCGCGGCAATCTTACTCGGCTTGGGTAGGATAGTTTCAAGATGCCCACGCCAAGTCGCTGGGTTAAATCCAGACCTAAGTCGTCGCGTAGTAGCCGATGCCAATATCCATTCGATGCGCCCTCTCACCCTGGTGGCGGTTTCTGTTTTAGTGTGCCAAATAGGGTTAAGGATTCTCAAAATATGATCGGTGTCGATCTCATCAAGCCGCAAGTTGCCAATGATCGGGTTTGCATACTGTTCAATTGTATTGAACCACTGATCGGTATGCTTGGGGTTAGACCATTCAGCCTTCTTTGTTTCAATGCACTCGGCCGCAAAGTCTTTGAATTTAGGAGCAGCACTTACTTCCGGTGCCACGGCTGCTTTCCATGTCGCAACTGGTCTTAGACCCTGCAGAACACTGTTACGGGCCTGTATTGCCCGTTTGCGGGCTTCTTTGAGACTGGTGTCAGGATAAACGCCCAAGGCGAGGTCCAGGCGCTTTTCCGCAAACAAGAAGCGGAATACCCAGTATTTGCGTCCGTTACTTTTAATGTTTAGGTTTAATCCTGGTGTTACCGCGTCGGTGTATCGACCAGGCTTTACTAAGTTTTTAACGTACGGGTCGGTGAATCCGGTCTTCATGGGCGTATCCTTTGAGCTTCCCCACGCTTCCCCACACATTAGGTGTGATTAGCCATGAGAGTTGTAGGCTTGCAAAGTAACGTCTTGTATTTATTGGGTCACTGATTCAAGTACTTATTGCCGATTTTTACTATCTAGATCATGGGGTTAACATTATCAAGGCTTATCAAGATGACTCAATAACTATCAAGAAGTTACTGAGTATCGATTGGACTGCGCCTCCGCCAAGTAGTACTGCAAGACCCGGTTGGATAAATGTTCTTAACGCACTACTCGTGCAACAGCCCAGATCGAAGTAGGGACGCGCCCGATGTCTTGGACACGGCAGCCGCCTCATTGTCGGGGTGCTAAAAAACTGTACCTTTACGCATATAAATAAAGCACGCGCTGCCTTGATTAGGCTGCGCGCGGTTCTCTACACACTACGATTAGTGCTTGTGCCGAGTAGAAAGTGAGGCCTCGGGTAGTCCTTGATGTTGGCTTGCATCAATCGCAGACATTTCTTCTAGAAACTTTGTCAGATTAATTTTCTTACCACCCACCCAAGTGCCCTGAACTTTGACCTTATCTGTAATTTCTAAGGGCTTCACCTTTGTTAGATCAGCAGAAAGCTCTACGAAATCGGCGAATTTGCCAACCTCAAGTGAGCCAACCTCTTGGTCGCGCTTGAGTTGATAGGCAGCATTGATTGTCACAGCTTTAAGGGCTTGGTCCATGGTGACGGCCTGGTTTGCTCCGTGAACTTTTCCAGAATTGGTGGTGCGAGTCACCATGCTCTGTATGTTTAAGAGAACATTCGGTGGAGAGACGGGGCCGTCATTATGAAACGTTGGGCGAGCATCTGCTCGAAACGCATCACCTACAGCCTGCCACTGAGAGCCGATTGCCGACTCAAACATGGTGCCATCGAGCAAGTCCCCCCAATAGATGTATTGAAATGGCCCCATCGACACAGTGATGCCGAGACTCGCGGCACGTTTGAATTGGTCATAGCGTGCCGCGCCGAGGTGCTCTACTCTCCAACGGTGATCGGTGCCCAGCAACTTATGTTTGGCTAGCGCGCTCTCGTAGGCATCCATCACAACATCAAAACCGACGTCACCATTGCAGTGAAAAGACATCTGATAACCCAGCGGTACAAATTTATCTAGTATCTGATCTAACTGCCCGCGCGTGTAGTTCATTCCTTTCTCGGCAAGCGGCCCCAAAAGAATCTGCGCCGTGCGTGTTGTTTTGTTGTCTAGGTATGGAAAACTGAGCGCAACGGTACCCAACCATGGAGTGCCATCGGCCCATAGTTTGATGCCATTTTTACGTACCATGCTGGAATCGGGCCACTTGGCTTCCGCAGCAGCGTCCGTCTCAGTGGACATATGATAGACACTGATTCGAAGCGGTGTGTCGGCGGACGAAGCCAGCGCCAAATAGGCTTTGTACTGACCCGTGTTATAGGTCAGCTCGGACGATGAGGTAATGCCAAAAGAAGACATGTACGAATAGAATTTTGCAACCGAAAGCAAGGGGTTCGGTATGGCTTTGAACATGAAAGGCGTCGCAATTGGCATAATGGCTGGCACCTCTTGCGCAACGCCATTGGAAGTCCCATCTTGATTGCGCCCAAAAGAACCTCCCAAGGGATTCTTTGGCGGTGTTGCATTTTCCCAGCCTAACAGCTTGGTTGTCGCAGTATTGAAGTAAAGAGCATGACCAGAATTATCAAAAATAATAATGGGTCTCCCACTGGGTGTTAAGGCATCCAAGATATCGCGTGTTGGAGTTGGCGCTTGTTGTAATAGTTTGTCTACACCATTAAAAATTAATGGCATGCCTGCTGTCGCTTGAGCATCTTCCTTTAGAATTTTGGCCTTAACGTCGTCCCATGTTTTGTAGCCAACATAGGGAGCTATCCAGATCGTGGGTGGCTGCGTGATCAGGCCGGCCGTTGCAGGGTGGCCATGGGGCTCAATAAATCCTGGCATCAATACAGTTGCTCCAAGATCTGTGACCTTTGCCTGAGGGGCTTTGGCTTGTACCTCAGAAAGTGAACCTATCGCGGTAATCTTTTTAGTGACTGTATCAAAAGCAACCGCTTCGGCGCGTGGATTCTTTTCATCCATCGTGATGATGGTCGATGCTTTTAAAATCTGCGTTTCTGCCAGTGCAGCATTCGAAAGACAATAGGTCGCAAATAAAGTTAACAATCTGAGAGACGATTTGTAGTTCATTTTCAAATCCTAGCGTTTGAGTTAATTTACTTTGATGCCAGCCTTGTCAACGACAGGTTTGTACATCGCGAGGTCACGTTTGATTTCATCACCAAACTGAGCAGGCGTCGCATTTGCCGCTTCGATCCCAGAGCCAAGCAACTTTGCTTTGACCGCAGGGTCTTGCAATACTGCATTGATCTCTTTGTTTAGCTTGGCAACAATGGCAGCGGGTGTTTTTGCTGGAGCCATGATTCCGACCCATGAGTTCAATTCAATCCCGGGGATACCCGACTCTTTAAAGGTCGGAATATCGGGGTACGTTGCCGAGCGTGTTGCGCTTGGCACGCCGAGAGCCACAAGGGTTCCAGCTTTTAAGTGTTGATTGATGGAGGCAGCCGAGGCAAACGTCAATGGAATATGTCCTGCCAAAGCGTCGGCGACAGCAGGGCCACCGCCCTTGTAAGGGACATGGACAAAATTAGAGTTGGATTGTTGCTTAAGCAGCTCACCTGCTAGGTGCACGATGCTGGCATTGCCCGAAGTGCCATAGGAAATGCCTCCGGGAGTGCTGTTTGCCAAGGCCACCAGTTCTTTCAAGTTCTTTGCCTTTACGTTTGGATTCGCTGCCAAAATAATGACCGAGTTACCAATCTTCGCGACAGGTTCAAAATCCTTGACGGGATCGAAGCCGATTTTTGAATACGCGTGTGGATTAATGACTAAGGTGCCGTCTAGCGCTAAAAAAAGTGTATAGCCATCGGGTGCTGCAGTCGCAACTTGCTGCGCACCGATATTTCCGGAGGCGCCGGGTTTGTTTTCAACGATAACTTGCTGACCGAGTCGTTTGGATAGTCCCTCTGCGACGATACGACCACTTGTATCTGTCACGCCACCTGGCGCGAAAGGCACCACAAGCTTGATAGCTTTGGTCGGGAATGTGTCGGCCGACTGCGCTTGCGCCTGGCCACACGTTAGACCGATGCCAGCCACTGCCATGAGCGCTGCACGGAGCGCTTTAATCGATAAATGCTTCTTCATTGTTGTCTCCTTAAGCCATACCAAAATAATCATGACACATACTATACACACTAGGGCTGCCTAAAGTGGCTATGTCAGGATTTAAGGATTTGTATTGTATAAAGACTCATCCGAGATATTCCTGTGAGTTGACTCGTCCCTTAGGAAGCTATTCATGAGCACTTCAAAAGCAAAACACAATAAAGTCATGATTACCTGTGCGGTGACTGGCGCAATACACACGCCGACGATGTCGCCCCATTTGCCGATCACGGCAGATCAAATTGCGGATGCGGCACTGGAGGCGCATGCTGCAGGCGCGGCCCTGGTGCACCTGCATGCGCGCGACCCTGCCAATGGACGGCCTGACCAGCGCCCTGAGGCCTTCACGCCGTTTTTGAAGCGTGTGAAAGATAACAGCAATGTCGTGATTAATATTACGACGGGTGGCGCGCCAACGATGAGTGTGGAAGAGCGCCTCAAGCCCTGCGCATATTTCAAACCCGAGGTCGCCTCTTTAAACATGGGCTCAATGAATTTTGGCTTGTTCCCGATGTTGGCCCGATATCCAACGTTTAAGTTTGACTGGGAAAAGCCTTACTTAGAAGAGTCGGATGACAGGATATTCAAAAATACCTTCCGTGATATCGCAAATATTCTGACAACATGTGCAGCGAATGGTACTCGCTTTGAAATCGAGTGTTACGACATTGGACATCTCTATACGCTGCGTCACTTTGCAGATCGTGGTCTGGTGAAGCCACCATTTTTCATTCAATCTGTTTTCGGTATCTTGGGTGGGATTGGGCCGCACCCAGAGGACGTTGCCCACATGAAGCGTACGGCGGATCGTTTGTTCGGTAACGATTACTACTGGAGCGTCTTAGGTGCAGGACGAAATCAATTGCCGATTGCGGCGCAATCTGTGGCACTTGGTGGGCATGTACGTGTTGGCCTGGAAGATTCACTATGGATAGGCCCAGGAAAACTTGCCGAGAGCAATGCCATGCAAGTGCGCGCGGTGCGCCAGGTGATTGAAGGTCTTGGTTTAAGTGTTGCCTCTTCTGATGAAGCCCGCGAGATGTTGCAGCTCAAGGGTGGCAGTGATGTTAACTTTTAATAGCCTGAGCACAACCCCGGTCTTGAGTGAACAGGACTTGTCACAGGGGTTGCTGGCTCCACAGGCACATTGCTCACCAAAGTATTTCTATAACGCGTTAGGGTCAACATTATTTGATGCGATTACGCATCTACCAGAATACTATTTGACACGTACTGAGGCGGCCATTTTTAGTCAGCATGCTGAGGCGATTCATGCGCAGATCCCTGCGGGGGCGGCATGGCTTGATCTCGGGGCAGGGAGCTGTGAGAAAGCCGCTCGTATGTTTCAGCGAACTCCACCAGGTTTGTATGTGGCGGTGGATATCTCTTTAGACTATCTCAGTGGAACGCTAGAGCGGTTGCAACGCGAGCATCCCCAGGTTCCCATGGTCGGTGTGGGAATGGATTTTTCAAGCACCCTAGCGTTTGCTCCCGCGCTGCAAGCGCAGCTGTCAGCGAAGCCGGTCTTTGCTTTCTACCCTGGCTCTAGTTTGGGTAACTTCGATCCCGTTCAGGCGTTAGGTTTTTTGCAACGGATCGTCGCGGTGTGCAAAGCTGCGCAGCCCGGCTCGGGCTTGCTGATAGGTATCGACCTGGTGAAAGACTCTTCAGTGTTAGAGCGCGCGTACGCGGATGAGCTTGGTGTGACGGCAGCCTTTAATCTAAACGTACTCAGACACGTGAACAGCTTGATCGGTACAGATTTTGATGTGCGTGACTGGCAGCACCTAGCGAATTTCAATGTGAAAGAATCTCGTATCGAAATGCACTTGCAGGCGCGTCGCGACGTGACCGTGAAGTGGCCTGGCCAACAGCGTGTTTTTCAAAAAAACGAAACGATTCACACTGAGAATTCGTATAAGTGGACAATTGAAAAGTTTTCGAAACTTTTACGATCGGCTGGTTTTATGCAAACCAAGCACTGGACCGATCAACAAGATCAGTACGCCGTATTTTGGGCAAGCTAAGGGCAGATGGGCCTAGAGCGCGCAGGTTCTGAAGCCTGAATAAATGTCGCAGCGCCCAGGTGAGAAAAAATTACGATACTGTACGTGGCGTAAAGCCTGGTGCGTGACATGGGCGGCGCCGCGCATCACTTTATGTGTTCCAAACCAAGGTGCAGAGTATTCAGCGTAGGGATGCACGACGAAACCGTCGAAGGGTGCAAACGTATCCTGTGTCCATTCCCAGACTTCACCCCAGTTAAAGTTTGCGAGCGTTCTTGCGGCACAATCCCATTCGGCTTCAGTGGGCAGGCGGCATTGCGCCCAGGCACAGTAAGCTTGAGCATCGTCCCACGAAACATGAACCGCGGGAGCTTGCATCACCATAGGCATCCAGATGCCGAATGTTTGAACATCAAAGCTTGACCCATTTTGACGAACGTACCGAGGCAAGCGATGTCCAGTCTTGGTCACAAAGGCCATGTATTGCGCCCAAGAAACAGGTTCTAGGCAAATTTCAAACGTCTTGAGTGCGACAGTGCAAGAAACGAGTTCGTTATCAAAGCAAAAGCCGTCGGTCGCCCAGCCGAGTGTCCAACGCTGTGCGGGAACCTGAGCGGCTGTGCTCCGCGATGCGGTTGCGCGCGGAGATACCCATGTTGTCTCAAAGGGAATGCCGAGTGCTTGCGCCATATAGGCGCCGGCCTCAAGATGCATCGCCTCGTGTTGTAAGACCAGCCAATAGAAATAAAGCGCTGCGTCGTCGTCCGAGGTGCTTTGGAGTAGCGTGAGCGTCTGCTCTAGCGTTTGAGCGGCATAAGCCAGGCAGCCGTCGCTTGAGAGATATCCTAGATCCCAGCGTGTTTCGTGTTTTACTTTGGCGCTGTCGTACCACTGGTCAGCAAGCTCAAGAACTGAGTTTTTTTTAGCAAGGCCGCTTCGCATCGCTGCGCCTTCACTACGCGTTGGATTGCGCGCAATCCAGTACTCTTGAAACCAGGCAATATGGCCAAGTTCCCACAGAGGTGGATTAAAGTCTGGGCTATAAGGAATGTGTAGTTTCCGGGCGCGCGCATAAAAGCGAAATGAATCAAGGGTGTGCACGCGCATCTCTTGTAGTGCGGTGTTCAGTTCTTTGGTGCTAGCCTCTCGCATCGTGTGTTGATAACTTTTTATGTTTACAGCTGCTCAAATTCGCAAGCCCAGAGTCGTTATTGTAAGTCCGGCACTCGCAAGCGCCAACAACGGTAATTGGCAGACGGCTAAGCGTTATGCCAATATGCTTGCGACGACTTACGCGGTCCGTATTGTCAATGCATGGGATGGTGCCCGAACGGATGACGTGTTGATTGCCTTACATGCTCGGCGTAGTTATCCATCCATAGCCGCTTGGTACGCACAGCGAGGGCCTAAGGGCCTTTGCGTGGTGCTCACCGGCACTGACCTCTATCGTGATATCAAGCAAGACCCTCAGGCACAGCAGTCCCTGGGTTGGGCCAACAGGTTAATCGTGTTGCAACCAGCGGGGCTGGCCGAGTTGCCAACGAAGTTTCAAGATAAAACGCAGGTGTTGTTTCAATCGACGAGTACTCGTCAGACATTGCTCAAAACGAACCGTCATGTGCGAGCGGTTATGGTGGGGCACTTAAGGTCGGAAAAATCCCCCGAGACTTTTTTCGAGGTTGCTACGTTATTAGCCGAGCGTAGCGATATTGAGCTGCGTCATATCGGTGGCGAGCACGATCAGGTTTTGGCACAACAAGCGCACGATACCGCAGCTAAGCATCCAAACTATCAGTTTTTGGGTGCTCGCAGCCATGAGCAAACTCGACGCTACATCCAGCGTTCGCACGTTCTTGTGCACCCGAGTGTGATGGAAGGCGGCGCCCATGTGATTATGGAAGCTATCTGTAGTGGCGTACCTGTGTTGGCCTCCCGCATTGCAGGCAATATTGGGATGCTGGGCGAAGACTACGCTGGTTTTTTTACTACCGGTGATGCGCATGAGCTCGCGAAACTGCTGATCCGCTTTAGAGAAGACGCGTCGTTTGCTGCTCAACTACAAATGCAGTGCGGACAGCGTGCTTATTTGTTCGAGGCCGCTCGCGAGCGCAGTGGATTGATTACAATCGTTCAAGACTTAATAATCAAGGAAGCATGATGCCTAACAATGAACCTCGTTTGACCTCGCTCTCGCATGGCGGTGGCTGTGGTTGCAAGATAGCGCCAGCTGTCTTATCTGAGATTTTAAAAGGCACCCTGCAGATGCCGATTCCAAAAGAGTTGATGGTAGGGATCGCGACGGCTGATGATGCCGCGGTCTATAAAATCAACGACGAGCAGGCGTTGATTGCAACAACTGATTTTTTTATGCCAATCGTCGACGATCCCTATGACTTCGGTCGTATTGCGGCAACCAATGCGATTAGCGACGTCTATGCGATGGGTGGAAAGCCAATCTTGGCTTTGGCGTTGGTGGGAATGCCGATCAACGTCTTGTCGACTGAAACAATCGGCAAGATCCTGGCTGGGGGAGCTTCGGTGTGCAACACCGCTGGGATCCCAATTGCAGGAGGGCACACGATTGATTCCGTCGAGCCGATCTATGGCTTGGTGGTGCTGGGCTTGATTCATCCTGATCGTGTCAAGCGTAATGATGGTGCGCGTGCTGGTGATGTGATGGTGCTCGGTAAGCCTGTTGGTGTCGGAATTTTATCTGCCGCCCTCAAAAAAGAAGCGCTTGATGCCGCTGGCTATGCGTCGATGTTGTCGAACGCAACCAAGCTCAATACTCCCGGTCCGGAATTGGCTGAATTGCCCGGCGTGCACGCCTTGACTGACGTCACGGGGTTTGGCTTGGCGGGTCATGCGCTAGAGATCGCTCGGGGTGCGAAATTGACAGCCCATATCAATTGGGCTGACGTACCGTTGCTGCCAGATGTTTCTGAACTGATTAAAAAGGGCATGGTGACGGGTGCTTCAGGCCGCAACTGGGAAGGCTACGGTAAAGAAATCACACTGGGCGCGGGTTTGCCAGCAGAGTGTCAAACGTTGTTGTCTGATCCGCAAACAAGCGGTGGCTTGCTGGTGTGTTGCTCACCCGATACGGTGCCAGAGGTACTCGCCGTGTTTAAGCGTCATGGTTTTGATGACGCGGCTGTGGTGGGCCATATCGGTCAGGCACAGGCTACCCGTTTGATCGTTAGCTAGTGTTTAGTCGGTCTCGCTGGTTGCTCAGGCTGGCATGTTTTGCGTTGTTAGCCTTATCTTTCCCAACGGTCTCTCAGCCGTTGGTGGTTGGCTCTAAACGCTTCACTGAATCCTATATTTTGGGTGAGATTGTTAGCCAGGCAGTCGCTGGTTCTGGTCAAGATCGCGTGAGGTTGAAGTCTGGTTTAGGCAACACGGGGATTTTATTATCTGCTTTGTTAAGCGGCGAAATAGATCTCTACCCTGAGTACACCGGTACGGTGACGCGTGAGATCTTAAAGACAGAACAAGCGCTTTCTTTAGAGCAAATAAACGAGCGGCTTGCACCGCTTGGGCTTCAAGCCGGTGTGTTGTTGGGTTTTGACAATTCTTATGTGCTCGCGATGCGGCGTGAGCAGGCGCAAGAGCTTCAAATAAAAACGATTTCCGATTTGGCCAAGCATCCACGCCTCGTGCCAGGGTTATCGCACGAGTTTATTGGGCGCAAAGATGGCTGGAAAGGTTTGTCAGAGACCTATCAGTTAGGTGGGATGTCACCGCGAGGGCTTGATCATGGACTCGCTTATGAGGCCATCGTTGCTAAGCAGATTGACGTGGTTGATGCCTACGGCACGGATTCGAAGTTAAAACGTTACGGTTTGACGGTACTGCAAGATGATCGGCGGTTCTTTCCGACATATGAAGCGTTACTGCTATATCGCGCGGATGTGCCGACCAAATTTCCAGAATCTTGGAAAATCATCCAAACGTTACAGAACAAAATTTCGCAACAAACCATGCTAGATCTCAATACCCGTGTTGAGATTGAGGGGCAAACCTTCGCCGCAGTCGCCCAGCAATTTTTACTCCAGCTAAGAAGTGACCAGGCTCAGGGCGCGTCCGGAGGCATGCGCGCGAGCGACGGTCAGAGGGTGAGTTCCTTCCAGTCATTTTCGCGAACACTGTTTGCACCTGACTTTTGGCGCTTGGGTGCGCAGCATATTTTCTTAGTGCTGTTCTCCTTGCTTCTGGCTCTTGTTTTTGGCCTCCCTTTGGGAATAGTCTGTTTTTATTGGCCCCGCACCGGGCACGCTGTCTTATCTGTGATTGGCGTTATTCAAACCATCCCATCGTTAGCACTACTAGCATTTTTAATTTCATTGTTCGGTCTCATTGGGACCATACCCGCGATCGTGGCGTTGTTCTTGTACGCTCTGCTACCTATCGTGCAAAGTACCCACGCAGGGTTCAGTGAAATTTCTTCCTCAATGCGACAAGCGGCTACCGCGCTTGGTCTGGGCTTTAGACTCCGCTTATTTTTGATTGAGCTGCCCCTTGCACGCACAATGATTTTGAGCGGCATTAAAGTCGCGGCCGTCACAAGTGTTGGTACTGCGACGATCGCAGCCTTTGTGGGCGCAGGTGGCTTTGGTGAGCGCATCGCACAGGGTTTAGCGCTCAACAATACGTCGATGTTGCTTGCTGGTGCAATCCCGTCAGCGGCCCTTGCGCTGCTCATACAGGGTGGTTTTTATATCTTTGAACGCCGATTGGTACATAGAAGACGTTAAGCGCTGTGGCTCGTATCACAGCGGGCAGCTAGAGCATCTCTATGCCAAAGACCGTGAGTACTGCTAGAAGGGTCGCATAAAAAATACACCCAATTAAACCTGCAGTGATTGCGATCTTGAGCGCGTCTATTTCGTTTTGTGGCTTGAGACGAAGGAGGGCTGGGCGACCGACAATGGCTATTAGCGCGAGGCTATAGAGAATGCACGCGGCGTGCAGTATGTCTGTATCGGTCAGCGCAAAGCCAAGCATAAATAGTGCCGTGCCGACAATAAAGCTCGGTAGGCCGACTACATAACCGAGTGTGCGGAAAAGCGTTACTCCTGCGAGATCCCAGGTTTGAGACCTTGTGTCAGTTGGACGCGTGTCGTGTTGGGCTTTTTCTTGTCTCACGATTGAATGTGCTTTAAGTTAATTGCATTATATGTGTACGATAGACTCTTAATAAATATGCGTTTTCTAGGGAGTTTTTGATGACTAAACCTGTTGGCGTAATTGGTCTGGGCAATATGGGTCGCGGCATGGCGCTATCGCTCAAGCGTGGCGGTTTCTCTGTCATTGGCACAGATGCGCTTGCTTCAACGCGCGACGCGCTTGCAAAAGAAGGTGTCGAGGTCAGACAGACGATTGGCGAGGTGATCGCCGCGTGTGATTTGGTGATCCTATCCTTACCGACCGCGGCGATCGTTGAGGACGTCGTAGCGGGGGCCGATGGCATCCTCACGCATGCCCGCAAGGGCGTGTTGGTGATTGATACTTCGACCTCGCATCCTGACACGACACGTCGGTTGGCAGTCAAGCTCGAAGCCGCGGGTATGCGAATGCTGGACGCGCCAGTAAGTGGTGGCCCCAAGGGTGCGATCACAGCCACCATGGCCATGGTCATTGGTGGAGATGCTGCAGATCTAGCTAGGGCAGAGCCGGTCTTGGCTGCCATGACGGCCAAACGTGTGCACGTTGGCGCCATCGGTGCGGGACACGTTGCAAAAATTGCGAATAACTTATTTGCTGCCGCGCATTTGCTGGTTGCAGGCGAGGTCACCCGTATGGCAGAGAAGGCGGGCGTACCGACTGATCAATTGCTTCAGGGTATTAATGCGGGATCGGGGCGCAGTTTCATTACTGAGCATAGCTATCCGACCTGGATCATGAACGACAAGTTCGACTCCGGTTTCACAATGAAGCTGATGCGCAAAGACGTGCGCTTGTCGCAAGAGCTGATTGGCGCGCTGGGTGTGGATTTGCCGCTTTCTGCAAAAGTGGCGGAGCTTTGGGCAAAGAGCGCAGACTCCATTGCAGATGATGAGGACTTCAACAGAATCGTTGAGCTAGGTACACGTTGATCTAAGTTCTCGCAGTGCCCATTAATCTTATACATGTATTAGGTGAGTCATGAGTCTGAATCAAACTGAACAGTTATTAGCCGCCTATAAGACCTTTTTTACAGATGGCGTGGTTGGCTCTTACGTGAATGGCGCAATGCTGTTGGGCGAAGCCGAACCGATTAAGCTCATTAACCCAGCAAGTGGCGATGTGTTTTTGCAATATCAGGATGCAGGCGCTGGGATCGCTAAACAAGCGGTTACAGCGGCCATCTCTGGACAGAAAGTCTGGGCTGCCCTGAGCCATGCCGAGCGGGGCCGTTTAATGCAAGAGGCCGGAAGGCTGCTGCGCGCAAATATTGAGGCACTCGCGCAGCTAGAGTCAGTCTCTGCAGGTAAGCCAATCAGAGACTGTCGCGGCGAGGCGCTGCGTGTCGCAGAGATGTTTGAATACTACGGTGGATGGACGGATAAGCTTTATGGCAACGTCATTCCTGTTCCGAGTGGTCACCTCAACTACACCCGGCGCGAGCCGTTTGGTGTCATTCTGCAGATCACACCCTGGAACGCACCTTTAAATACCTGTGGCTGGCAAATTGCGCCGGCAATGTGCATGGGTAATGCTGTAGTGCTTAAGCCCTCTGAGCTCACTCCCTTGAGCTCTCT
>JBEDEU010000017.1:0-17165 GCA_041175585.1 Pseudomonadota bacterium
CGGACACCTGGGCCACAGACGACAAAGGGCGCGCGACGACAGACCCCAAAGCTGCCCTCGATGGCTTTCTGCAGCCGATTGGTGGGCATAAAGGATATGGACTTGCGTTGCTAGTGGATTTGTTCGCAGGTCTGCTGTCCAACGCCGCCTACCTAACCCATGTGAAGTCGTGGGTGGACGCGCCCGACGAGCCTCAAAACTTGGGTCATTTCTTTATTTTGATCAATACCCAGATGCTTGGCTCGACGCAGTGGCTCACCGAGCGCATGACAGACTTTGCGTCTATTTTGCATGACAGTCCAGCTGCAGTTGAGGGTCGGCAGGTGATTGTTCCTGGTGAAATCGAATTGAACAAAATGAGGCAACAGCGCGCAGAGGGTATTAAGCTCGATGCAGCGACTGTGACGTTATTGCATCAGCACGCCGCAAGCGCGAAATAAAAGCGCAAAAATAACGCCGAACGTTAAACGTATTTTTAGAAATGGGTTGGCCAAGATGACAGTGCATGAATGGACATGGTTGTGGATTCCGGCGTCAATCTTTGCTGCGGCCGCGCAGGCCGGGCGCAACGCGATTCAGCGCAGTCTGACTGAGCAGCTTGGTACGCTTGGCGCAACGCAAGTCCGGTTTTTGTATGGTTTTCCGTTTGCGTTTCTCTTTACGTTGATCGCAATATTTGTCACGGGCTCGGTTCTGCCTAAAATGAATTTGGAGTTCGTGTTGTTTGTGCTGGCCGGGGCACTATCCCAGATTGCAGCGACGGCGCTAATGTTGGCTGCGATGCGTCAACGGGCTTTTGTTGTGGTCACAGCTTGGACAAAAACTGAGCCTGTGCAGGTTGCCCTTTTTGGAATGATTGTCTTAGGCGATCAGATCTCTTTACTCGCGATGGGTGCGATTATTGTGGCCACTGTGGGCGTCACCGTCATGGCGTCTAAGCCTGCATCCGGCGGCGACTCAGGCCCTGCCTGGCAACCTGTTGTATTGGGCTTATCGGCTGCAGCGTGTTTTGCTATCGCCGCAGTGTCCTTTCGAGGCGGCATACTTGCCCTGGGTGAGGCGCATTTCTTTGTGCGGGCTTCCTGGACGTTAACCTGCGGTCTCGGCTTGCAAACCGTGCTGCTAGCAGCGTGGATGATGACCTTTCACTACGAAGCGTGGGTAAAGTGTTTGAAAGCCTGGCGGATATCAATCTGGGGTGGGTTGCTTGGTGCGTCTGCGTCGCAAGGATGGTTTCTTGGTTTTGCGTTGACCGCAGCAGCCAACGTTCGCACGCTCGGTTTGGTTGAGGTGCTGTTTGCCCAGTTACTTTCCTGGCGTGTGTTCTTGAGTAAGAGCACAGGACGGGAGACGCTCGGCATTGTGCTAATCGTTGCCGGCGTCGCCTGTCTCTTATTGACGATGCCCTAAGGGGGCTAGGCCTACTGCAAAAGCGGTAGACGTTTGGCTGCGGTGTCAGCTGCAGGTGTGCCCTTGTAGTCTTTGATAATGCGCTGCAAGGTGACTTTGGCGCCTGCACGATTATTGAGCTCAATCTGGCAGGCTGCGACCATCAGCAGAGCGTCAGGCGCGCGCTGCTGGGTTGGATACTTCTGAACCATTGCTTGCAAGGTACCCATGGCGCCTTTGAAGTCTTTCATCGCATAGCGGCTGCTACCAAGGTAAAACTGTGCGGTAGGCGTCAGGGTGCTGTCTGGGTAAAGCGTCATGAACGCTGTCAGGTTCTGAATCGTTTCTTTGTATTGACCTTTACGAAAGGTTTCCATTGACTGATCAAATGCCGATTGCTCTCTGGGGTCTTGCGACTGAGCGTCCGGCGCACGCCCTCCGCCTGCAGCGCTCGCACCACCGCCCGCTCCACCTGGACGTGTGAGTTGCTCCATCTCGCCGCGCAAACGAGCGACTTCTTGCTCTAAGCCTTCGATCTGGTCAGCGAGTTGCATACGCGCACGCTGATTAGCTTCTGTCAAAACTTTGATTTGTTGACGCAAGTCAACGATCGCTTTGCGAGCGTCGTCGTCGGCAAATGCGAATGCAGAATGACTAAAGAGAATGCCGCCCGAAAGTGTGAGTCCGATCACGGCTTGGCGAACAATCGATGATTTAAGAATCATGAGTAATTCCTTTCGAAAGTAACAGGGCGGCCTATCAGCCGCCCTGCACAGGTCTAACAATGGCAGTGCGAATTAACGCTTGTAGTTGAAATCCGCGCGACGGTTTTCAGCGTAGTCTGCATCACTATCACCCAAAGCTTTTGGCTTCTCTTTGCCGAAGCTGATGGTCTCAACTTGGGTGTCAGACACGCCAATCAGTGTCAGCATGCGGCGCACTGCTTCTGCACGGCGCTGGCCCAGTGCCAGGTTGTACTCTGAACCGCCACGTGCATCGGTGTTGCCTTCAATCACAACACGCTGCTGTGGCTTGCTCGCCAAATATTTACCATGTGTTTCAACGAGGCCACGATACTGCTCGCTTACGCTATAGCTGTTGAAGTCAAAGTAAACAGAGCGCTGCTTAGCCAGAATGCTTTGTGGGTTGAACGGGTCAAGAATGCCCGAACCGTCAGCGCCGGCGCCAGCGCCAGCCTGATCATCCAGGGACACTGAACTACAAGCAGCGAGACTTGCGGCAACTGCTGCAATGGTTAATGCTTTGGCGATACGAGCTTTCATGATGTTTCCTTTGCTAGGAGATTCGACTATTTGGAAAACGGGCCCCAGGTGGGTTCGCGGATTTCACCGTTCAAGATCGATAGTGTTTGACGCACGCGCCCATCGCTAGACACGCCTGCCAAGACACTCCGACCACCTTGGACGGCGGCGTACAACACTTGCATACCATTAGGGGCGAAACTTGGCGACTGATCATCTCGTCCAGCTGTTAAGAAGGACTCGGTGTTGTTCGTCAGATTCAACGAAACGATACGGTATGCCCCGTCTCGGCGCGTTACGGTAAGCAACGTTTTGCCATCTGGAGAAATTCTAGGTGAGATATTGTAACCGCCGTTGAAGGTTACGCGGCGAGGCTCCCCTCCATCAAGCCCAACCTGATAAACCTGTGGGCTGCCGCTACGGTCGCTTGTGAAGTAGATGGAACGCCCATCAGGACTAAACACGGGCTCGGTATCGATGAGTGGCGAGCGCGTGATTCGACGCAAGTTTGAGCCATCTGCAGCACTGACGGTGTAAATCTGTGACAAACCATCCCGCGTTAGTACCACCGCGAGTTGGCTGCCGTCTGGTGACCAAGCTGGTGCCGAGTTATTGCCTTTGTAATTGGCAACTGGGAAGCGCTTGCTTGTGGCCAGTTGATGTACATACACCACCGGTTTGCCAGACTCAAAGCTGACATAGGCCAGGCGTGAGCCATCTGGGGACCAGGCCGGTGAAATAACAGGCTCGCGTGAGCGTAGGGCTACCTGAGGGTTTTGACCGTCTGCATCGGCGATTTGCAGCTCGTATGTATTGCCCTGCTTGAGGACGTAGGCGATACGCGTTGCAAAAACGCCTCGAATCCCAGTGATTTTTTCGTAGATGCGATCGGCAATTTGGTGGGCGATGCGCCGAAGTTCTTTCTCAGTACCTGAGAAGGCAACTCCGTCGAGTGGCCCACGTTTGACGGTGTCACCGAGACGGTATTTGACCTCGAAGCGTCCATCTGGCGTGCGAACGACCGTGCCGTATGCGATGAAGTCTGCACCACGTGTGCGCCATTCATCGTAGGCAATCGGCGTGTCTACCGTGAGGTTAGATCCTGAGGTCGAGATCAGGCGAAACTGCCCCGAGCGTGTCAGATCGGCACGAATGATCTCAGCAATTTGAGCACCTGCGGCATCACCGCTGAAGTCTGCAATGGCAACCGGGTATTGCTGTGCGCCAGTACCCGAGATATCTACCCTAAGCTGCGCCTGCGCGGGGATGGTTGCGACCAAGCCTAGCAGCGCGAGACAAAGTGCGAACCATACGCGAGCGTTCTGTAAAAGAGCGCGGGTAGCTTCCCTAGTGTCGTACGAGCGGGTGAACGTCATATTTTTGCGAGCTCCTGTCAATCATACATATTGTAATTGACGTCTATGTAACCTGGGTAGGTGCCGGAGGGTGGTCTGGGGAAGGGAGTGCATCGCCGGATCCCCGTTTCCACCGCCCGATCAAAATTCGGATTGCCTGACCCGCGGGTGAGTTTGACGTCGGCAATCGTGCCATCGGGACGCAGCTGTACGCGATAGACCGCCGCTGGGTTGGTTGCGCCACTGCGTGGTGGTGTTGGGAACGCAACGCCAGGCTGCACGCAGGCACGTACCTGGGCACCATACCCGTCATTGCGACCCCCGCCGGCCTGGTTACGATCCGCAGTGCCCCCTGGAATGCCTGCGGCACCCATTGCGTCGTTGCGGAACGCGTCTCGTAAAGCCTGTTCGCGTTTTGCCGCAGCCGCAGCCGCTTCCTTGGCCTTTTGATCTGCTTGCGCTTTCTCTTTTGCCTTTTGGTCAGCTTCGGCTTTCTCTTTGGCTTTCTTGTCGGCCTCTTCCTTTTTCTTCTTTTCTAGGGCAGCTTTAGCGGCTGCTTCTTCCTTGGCGCGCTTTTCTGCTTCGAGTCGCTCTGCTTTTTCGCGTTGTTGCTCTAAGCGCTCACGCTCTCGCTTAGCGGCCAGCTCGCGCTCACGCTTGATCCGTTCCTCTTCTTTTCTGACCTCTTCCCGCTCGAGCCGTTCTTGTTCAGCGCGCTTCTTACGCTCTTCATCGAGTGCGATCTCGGGGTCGACCTCAGCCTTCGGCGGAGGCGCCGATGTGGAGGGCGTGGGTGGCGGAGGAGGAGGGGGCGCAGGCGCCGGTTCGGGCTCTGGAGTGGGCTCCGGCTTTGGCTCTGCTTTTGCTGGAGGCTGCGGCGGTGGATTCACTGGGCTATTACCGTCAGCCCATAACTGAATCTGCATAGGACCTTCGGCCTCGGTCTTCCAGTTGAGATTAACCACCAGCAGCAACACCAGCACTAGGTGTGCAAGTAAAGCCCAGCCCAACGCCCACATATTTAGCGTTTGTTTGGGCGGCAACATAGGTCCGCTAGCAGGCGATGCTTTACGTGGCGTCATGGGCGGTGCAACAGGCTTGGTGCGTGCGTGCGCGAATCCTTCTCATCGTCTGTTGGTTGGCTTGGCGGCAGGTTTGGCGGTCGGCTTGGCGTTTGGCGTCGGCGCGTCACTTTTTTGGTCGACTAACAACCCGAGCTTAGTCACGCCATTTTTACGCAAATCATCCATGACTTTCATGACGGATTCATAGGGTACTTTGCCGTCTGCAGCAATCACGACGGGCTGGTCTGGTTTGAGTTCAGACAGAATGGTTTGCGCAAGGGCGCTACGCTCTACGGGCACGTTGACGGCGCCTGGTTCACGCTTGCGCCAGGAAAGTTTCCCGTCTTCGGTAATTTGGATTTCAATTGGCGTCAGCGGTACGTTTGCCGCTTGACCGACTGAGGGTAATTCAATTACCCCAGGCGTAATAAGTGGTGCAGTCACCATAAAAATCACGAGCAGTACCAACATCACATCGATGTATGGCACGACGTTGATTTCGTTTTTCAGGCGTCGGCCTGGGCGCCCTGAGCTCGAGCGAACGGAGGACATTAGCGCACCTGTCGTTGCAAGATGTTCAAGAACTCGTCGACAAAAGTCTCAAAGCGGATCGACAAGCGATCGATGTCGTGTGTGTAGCGGTTGTAAGCAACGACGGCTGGAATGGCCGCGAACAAACCGATAGCCGTGGCAATCAGGGCCTCGGCAATACCTGGCGCGACAGAGGCTAGTGTGGCTTGTTGTACGTTTGCGAGTCCAACAAAAGCGTGCATGATGCCCCAAACCGTACCGAGCAGTCCGATGTAAGGGCTGACCGAGCCGGCAGACGCTAAGAAGTTCAGGTGCGACTCGAGCTCATCCATTTCACGCTGGAACGCTGCACGCATTGCGCGACGGGCGCCATCAAGGCTGGCAGTAGTTTCGGCGCCAGCTCCAGCACGGCGTCCCTTGAGGAATTCTGTCATGCCACTGTCAAAGATACGAGCCAGGGCACCTTGTTCGGCGCGGCGCGTGGAGATGGACTGATGTAGCAAGGCCAAATCGCCGCCCGACCAGAAGTCGTCTTCAAAGCGGCGCGTTTGCGTCAACGCCTTTTTAATCGTTGAGCGCTTGGCAAAAATAAATGTCCAAGAGGCGATCGAGATGACAATCAGCATCAACATGATGAACTGAACGGGAATACTGGCGTTCAGTATCAGGGAAAGCATTGACATATCTGAAGGTGTTGGCATCACTTAGTCCCGAGTAATTGCAGCAAATTTTGTGTGAATCGATTCCGGAATCGCAGCGACTCGCATGTTAACTGTTTCTACACAGCAAACTTGGATGTTCCCTTGGGTCAAGAGTTCCCCTTGTCTACGAATCGATTGCCTGAAGTGTAACGAAGCACGGCCGAGTCGTGTCACTTCGCTTTCAATTTGTAGCAAATCGTCGAGTCTGGCCGGTAAAAGGTACTTGATATCGAGCTTGGCGACCATAAACATCCGTTGTGCAGAGTGCGCTAGCTCAAACTGATTCACGCCCAAGGCACGCAGCCATTCGGTACGGCCGCGCTCCATGAACTTTAGGTAGTTGGCATAGAACACGACCCCACCCATATCGGTGTCCTCGTAGTACACCCGCACATCAAAACGGTGTTGCATCAATATGTCTCAAGCAATGCCAGCGTTTGAGCGCAACTGTCCGACAATGGGACGCGGGCGGCCTCTGTTTGCTTACGACCAAGCAACTCGATTACGCCGTCGTTGAGCCCACGCTCGCCAATTGTGATGCGCACGGGCGGGCCAATCAGCTCCCACTCCGCAAACATAATGCCTGGGCGTAGATCGCGATCATCCAGAATGACGTCGACACCCTTGGACTTAAGGTCGGCGTAAAGTGCCTCGGCAGCGTCACGCACTGCCTGACTTTTGCCCCAGCCGACCGCGCAGATCGCAACCTCAAAGGGAGCGATTGCGCGAGGCCACACGATACCTTTTGCATCGTGGTTTTGCTCGATGGCGGCGCCAACAATGCGTGTGACGCCAATGCCATAGCACCCCATCTCCATGAGTGCTGGCTTGCCGCTCTCGTCTAGAAAGGTAGCTTTCAATGCTTCTGAATATTTCGTACCTAAGTAAAAAACATGACCGACTTCGATGCCGCGTTGAATAGCCAAAGTGCCTTTGCCGTCTGGAGCCTGGTCGCCTTCGACCACGTTACGCAGATCCGTGATGAGGTCTGGTTCTGGCAGGTCACGTGTCCAATTGACGCCGGTGAGGTGGAAGTCCTCTTGGTTCGCACCACAAATGAAGTCGTGCATGTTTGCAACGGTTAAATCGGCGATCACTTTGACGGGCTTAGCCATTTTTACCGGACCGAGATAGCCCGGCTTGCAGCCGAAGTGTTCAATAATTTCCCCTTCGGTCGCAAAGCGAAAGCCCTTATTCAAACCAGCAACCTTGCCCGCTTTGATTTCGTTGAGTTCGTGGTCGCCACGCAGCAGTAGCAGCCAGATTTGCGCAGGGCCTTTTTCTGGGTCCGTGGCCAGCACGATGGATTTCACCGTCTGTGCGAGCGCGACGCCCAGGAGTTCGGCGACCGCCTCGCATTTGGCGGCTCCTGGCGTGGGCGTTAAGGTCAGAGGGGCTGATGCCGCTTGGCGCTGAGCAATCAGGCAGGGCGCTGGCGCCAGCTCAATATTGGCGGCGTAATTGGAGGCAGGGTCATACACAATCAGATCTTCGCCAATATCGGCAATCACTTGAAACTCATGGCTTTGCGACCCGCCGATCGAGCCTGTGTCGGCCGAGACGGCTCTGAAAGTCAGGCCCAGGCGTGAAAAGATCTTCATGTACGCGTCGAACATGATTTGATAACTTTTTTGAGCGCTGGCTACGTCGCGGTCGAACGAGTAGGCGTCCTTCATCGTAAATTCCCGGCCGCGCATCACGCCAAAACGTGGACGTCGTTCATCGCGAAATTTTGTTTGGATGTGATAGAAGTTGACTGGAAGTTGACGCCAGCTCTGAATCTCGTTTCGGGCGATGTCGGTGATAACCTCTTCAGAGGTTGGCTGCAAGACAAAGTCGCGGCCATGGCGATCTTTCATACGCAACAGTTCGGGCCCATATTGTTCCCAACGCCCTGATTCCATCCACAGCTCAGCTGGCTGCACGACCGGCATCAATAACTCTAGGGCGCCCGCCGCATCCATTTCTTGACGGATGATATGTTCGACTTTGCGAATCACTCTCAAGCCTAGTGGCATGTAGTTGTAAATCCCGCCTGCGAGCTTGCGGATCATGCCCGAGCGCATCATCAGGCGATGGCTGGTGATCTCTGCATCGTTTGGGGCTTCTTTTAGGGTGGTGATGTGAAAGGCTGAGGCGCGCATGGAGGACCGATAAATTTTATTGGGGCAAAATTGCCGACAGGTACGTATAATCAAATGCAATTGTATTGAATTCGTTGGGAGTGGCCATGCTTGATCGCGAAGGCTACCGTCCTAATGTTGGAATCATCCTCGTTAATCAAAAAAATGAGGTCTTCTGGGGTAAGCGCATTCGGGAACATGCTTGGCAGTTCCCCCAGGGTGGCATCAAGCAGGGAGAGAGTCCTGTGCAGGCCATGTTTCGCGAACTTCATGAGGAGGTCGGTTTAAAGCCCGACCATGTCCGAATTTTGGGACGCACACGTGAGTGGTTGCGCTATGACGTGCCGGATACGTTTATCCGACGCGAGTCGCGGGGGCATTATCGAGGGCAAAAACAGATCTGGTTTTTGCTGCGAATGCTTGGGCGCGACCATGATGTTCAATTGCGCGCGACGCCCCACCCTGAATTTGACGCCTGGCGCTGGAGTCACTACTGGGTATCGCTGGATGACGTCATAGAATTCAAACGAGACGTCTACACGCTTGCGCTCAATGAGTTGGCGACTCTGATTTTTAAACGCGGGCAGGACACTCGGCCAGACGCTGAGGGTTTGGTCTTAGAAACAAAAACGGCGCTTTAAAGCGCCGTTTTTCACGATAAAGCACCAGAATTACCGGAGCCGCTTTAGCAAGCTCGAGGTATCCCAGCGATTACCGCCCATCTTTTGAACGTCTGCATAAAACTGATCCACTAACGCGGTAACTGGGAGTCGTGCACCGTTGCGGCGCGCCTCGTCCATTGCCAAGTTGAGATCCTTACGCATCCAGTCAACCGCGAACCCAAAGTCGAACTTGTCGTCCACCATGGTGTTGCCGCGGTTTTCCATTTGCCAGCTCTGAGCTGCCCCTTTGCTGATCACGTCCAGGACTTGTTTCATATCCAAACCAGCAGCTTCACCAAAAGCAACACCCTCAGCTAAGCCTTGCACTACGCCTGCGATACAGATCTGGTTCACCATTTTGGCGAGCTGACCTGCACCCACTGGACCCACGAGTGTGACAGCCCGTGCCATCGTTGCGATGACATCGCGCACTGCAGCGAACTCTGCCGCATCACCGCCACACATGACAGTCAACATACCGTTGACTGCGCCAGCCTGTCCACCAGAAACCGGGGCATCAATGAAGCGCACTGATTTCTGTTTAGCGATAGCATGCAATTCGCGCGCCACAGACGCAGAAGCCGTGGTGTGGTCAACGTAAGTTGCACCTGCCTGCATACCGGCAAACGCACCATTTTCGCCAAGCACGACACTGCGCAGATCGTCGTCGTTGCCGACGCACGAAAACACAATCTCAGCACCCGCAGCAGCTTCGCGGGGTGTCGCGCAAGCGCGACCACCAAACTCTGCTACCCAGGCCTGCGCTTTTTGTGCATTTCTGTTGTAGACCGTGACGTGGTGTCCTGCCGTGGCCAGGTGGCCGGCCATCGGCAGACCCATCACCCCTAAGCCAAGAAAAGCAACTTTGCGGGGAGATGAGGGTTCGTACGTTTTGCTGTTGATGCTAGGCATGTATCAGTCTTCCACGAAGGCTTCTTCGCGCTTGGCTTTGATCGACGGCAGGGCCACGATCACGACCAGCAAGGCCGCAACCCCTAAGAGTGAAGCAGACAGCGGACGATCTAAGAAAGTCATGAAGTTACCGCGTGACAAGAGCAGGGCGCGACGGAAGTTTTCTTCCATCAGCGGGCCGAGGACTAAGCCAAGCAACAGCGGTGCACCTTCGCATTTCAGCTTAGACCAGAAGTAACCAATGATGCCGAAGATAACCGTCACGACAATATCGAATGTGTTGTAGCTCAGCGAATACACACCAATCGTACAAAACACCAAAATGGCCGGGAACAAAATGCGGTAAGGCACTTTCAGCAGCTTCACCCAGATCCCGATCAGGGGCAGGTTCAGCACGATAAGCATCAAGTTACCAATCCACATCGAGGCAATCAGACCCCAGAACAGCTGTGGGTGGCTTGTCATCACCTGAGGACCAGGCTGAATGTTGTGGATCGTCATTGCACCAACCATCAGCGCCATCACGGCGTTGCTAGGAATACCCAGTGTCAGCAACGGGATGAACGATGTCTGTGCGCCAGCGTTGTTCGCGGCTTCAGGTCCAGCCAAACCGGCAGGATGGCCTTTACCAAAACGCTCAGGGTTCTTCGAGAGCTTCTTTTCTACCGTGTACGAAGCAAACGATGACAGTACAGCGCCACCGCCAGGCAAAATGCCGAGCAAGGAGCCAATTGCTGTACCACGCACAACTGCTGGCCATGACTCTTGGAACTCTTGCTTGTTTGGATAGAGCGAGCCGATCTTGGCATCGAGTTCAACCCGATTTTCTTTCAGTTCCAGGTTGGTCATGATTTCGGCAAAACCGAACACGCCCATCGCAACGATTGCAAAGCCCACGCCATCTTGCAGTTCTGGGATGCCGAAGTCGTAGCGGGCAACGCCTGAGTTGACGTCCGTACCGACCATGCCCAACAGCAGGCCCAACAGAATCATACAAATTGCTTTGAGCAGTGAGCCCGAAGCGAGCACAACAGCGCCAACCAAGCCTAAAACCATCAAGGAGAAGTACTCGGCAGGGCCAAACTTGAACGCCAGCTCTGCGAGTGGAGGTGCAAAGGCAGCGATCAGCATTGTTGCAACAGATCCGGCAAAGAAGGAGCCCAAACCAGCGATTGCAAGTGCTGCACCGGCCCGGCCGTTCTTGGCCATCGCGTGGCCATCAAGTACGGTCACAACCGAGGACGTTTCCCCAGGTAGGTTCACCAGAATGGCTGTCGTTGAACCGCCGTACTGCGTGCCGTAGTAAATACCAGCCAACATGATCAGACCAGCGATCGGTGGCAGCACATAAGTAATGGGCAACAGCATCGCGATAGTCGGAACCGGGCCGAGACCAGGAAGAACGCCCACCAGCGTGCCGAGTAAACAGCCGACCAGTGCGTATGTCAGGTTTTCAGGTGTGAACGCCACACCGAAACCAATCATTAAGTTGTTAAGTAATTCCATGAACAGGTGCTCCTTAGTTCATACCGAGAAAGGCGGGCCAAATGGGGAATACCAGCTTGAGGCCTTTCACAAAGGCAGCCCAGCACATCACGGTCAAACACACCGCGTTGATGATGGTGGTCTTCCAGTTGTGGTCGTGGCCTGCGGTACTGCTGATCAGCACCACGGCCATGATTGACAGCAACAGTCCTAACGGGCGAAGCATCACGGCAAAGGCCAGAACGGAGACGCAGATGATGGCGAGAATTTTGAAATCAAATTTGGCGATTTCAGTTTTCTCAGCCTTTTTGCGCATCGAATTGAGCAAAACAATTCCGCCCAAGGCAGCCATGATGATGCCAAGCCAGAACGGGAAATAGCCTGGTCCCATTCGGGCGGCTGTGCCCATTGAATAACTGGTGGCTTGCCAGGCGAAAGCTAGACCTAGGATGATGAACATCACCCCCGACCAGAAATCCTGTTTATTTCTAAGCTGCATGATGAGTAGCTCCTTGACTGCGCTGCTAATAATTATTTTGTTGAAACGATGGGCGCGCGTGACGCACATTAAACCCACTAGCTTTGCGACTAATTTTTTTGCGCTCGACTAGTACGGAGTGCATGGTAATGGAGTGCACACGCAAAGCAAACCAAAAAAGACGGTTTCTGCGATGGGGTTTTCCCTAGACGGACCTTGTAACTAGACCTGGCTGCAAAAAAACCACTGAATTCTCGATGTTTTTGTAATAAGAGTGAAAGGTTGTTAATTCCTTAGCATGGTTTTCTGAACGCTAGCTTACATTTTTAAGTCGGTTTGTTAGATTCCGATTTTGAGATTGGCAAATTTGCTTTACGATAGCGATATGCTTGACGATCTCGACCACCTATCCGCACGCCTCGCGAAGCTCGTTGCTCTTACGCAGCAGCTAGCTGCCGACCAAAAATCCCTTCAGTCTCAGCTGACGCAGGTGCAGGCTGAGCGCGACGCCTTAAAAGCGAAGCTGGATCTGGAAGGAACTGAGGCCAAGGCGTTGCACAAAAAAGTAGACACATTTGCGAGCGAAAAAGCCTCACTACAAGGATCGCTTGATTTGTTCAAACAAGAGCACACTTCATTGCAGGCCCAGCTCCAATCGCGCGACCAAGAAGTCAACACGTTGCGCGAGGCAACTGTCCAGGCTCGGCAGCGTATTGAGGCTGTGCTTGAGCGCTTGCCAGGCGCCCCACAACCCGAGGAGCCACGGTAATGGAGCGCGTTGATATCTCTATTCTTGGCCGAGATTATTCCTTGGCATGTCCAGCCGAAGAGAAGGCTGCGCTGACAGCTGCGGCTCAGCATGTCAGTCAGCTAGCTGGTCGTATCCAGGGAACCGGCAAAGTTTCAGGCAACGAGCGAATTGCTGTAATGGCTGCAATACAAGTCGCCGTTGAGCTTTTGTCCGTTCGTGCACCAGCAGATGGTCCGCTAGGTGGCTTGGCTGTGGGCGACTTCAAGCGTAGAATTGATGACATGAACCTAATGCTTGATGCTGCTTTGGCGGCTTCAGGTGCCAGCAAAGCAAAATAAGCTTCATTATTTCCAGTTTGTCCCTGCTGTGTTCGTGACCAGGTCATATATTCTCTGAACCAATGCTTTGGCATACATAGGTTGTGGGATAGCCCGACCGGCATGCGCGTCTCTAGTCAGATGCGCTCGAAGTCAGGCAGATCGCGGCCAACTTGAACCCCAGGTTCGAGATGCCGACCTGAACGGCACGAGCGGGGCATCTACACCGAAGGGTCTGCCATACCGGGCAGACCCTTTTGTTATTTTGGCGCCAGTGGTTGATTCTGTCGTGCCCAAACATACAAAACTACACCAGCGCCAATCATTGGAATGCACAGCCATTGCCCCATGCTGAGCCCAAGGCTGAGCAGCCCTAAGAAGCTATCTGGCTCTCGAGCGAATTCCGCAACAAAGCGCAAGGCTCCATAACCGACTAAAAATACAGCGCTGACTTGTCCAGTGGGGCGCGTTTTATTCGCAAACCACCACACCAGGGCGAATAAAACGAGACCTTCCAGGCCGAATTGATAAAGCTGCGAGGGGTGTCTGGCTAGGCCGTCGCCGCTTTGCGGAAACACCATCGCCCAGGGTACATCGCTCGGGCGTCCCCACAGTTCGCCGTTAATGAAATTCCCGAGCCTGCCCACTGCCAAACCCAGCGGTATGAGGGTTGCAACGAAGTCGGCCACTAAAAAAAACGTATAGCCGCGCGCCCGGGCTAACAAAAACATCATAACGAGCACGCCGATCAGACCACCATGAAAGGACATGCCCCCTTCCCAGACGTAAAAAATCTCAAGCGGGTGGGTAAGGTAGTGTGCGGGTTTGTAAAACAGGACATATCCTAGCCGTCCGCCTAGCACGACCGACAATATCCCATAAAAAATAATGTCTTCAAGATCACGAGCGTTGAGCGTAGTTTTGTGGTGAGATATGCGCCAGCGTCCAAGTAGCCAGGCAGATCCAAACGCGACTAAGTACATCAGGCCATACCAGTGGATGGCCAGTGGTCCGAGGCGAATTGCCACGGGGTCGATCGTCGGGAATTGCAGCATGGCGCCCCACCAGGTAAAAGATGTCCGATAATAACCGCTGAAATCTTCACTAACAGGTATTTACACATGGCAAATAACGAACGTTCCAAGCACATTACTGAAGGCGTGACGCGTGCGCCCAACCGCTCGATGTACTACGGCATGGGCTACAAAGAAACTGACTTTGCAAACCCCATGATTGGCGTGGCGAATGGTCACTCCACCATCACTCCTTGTAATAGTGGCTTGCAGCCGCTTGTTGATGCTGCGATTGCCGCGGTGCGCGAGGCCAAAGCTAACCCGCAGGTTTTTGGTACGCCGACGATTTCTGATGGAATGTCCATGGGAACCGAAGGGATGAAGTATTCGCTGGTTTCGCGCGAAGTTATTGCTGACTGTATCGAGACAGCGGTCCAGGGGCAATGGATGGATGGCGTAGTTGTGGTCGGTGGTTGCGACAAAAACATGCCCGGTGGAATGATCGGTATTGCACGCATGAACGTGCCCGGTATTTACGTGTATGGCGGCACCATTAAGCCAGGCTCGCACAAAGGTCGCGACTTGAATATCGTCTCGGTGTTCGAGGCCGTGGGCGAGTTCACGATGGGGCGCATGAGTAGCGAGGACTTCAAGGCGATTGAGCAAAAAGCAATCCCTGGTTCTGGCTCTTGTGGTGGCATGTATACCGCCAATACGATGAGTTCTTCATTCGAGGCGATGGGCATGGCGCTGCCATACTCCAGCACCTTGGCCAACGAGGATAAAGAGGCAATCGCCAATGCAGCCGAGGCCGCGCGCGTGTTGGTCGATGCAGTGCGCAAGGGGCGTAAGCCTCGCGACATCATTACACGTAAGTCGCTAGAGAACGCGGTGTCGGTCATTATGGCGATTGGTGGGTCCACCAATGCCGTGCTGCACTTTTTGGCTATTGCCCACGCTGCCGAGGTGCCTTGGACGATTGATGATTTTGAGACTGTCCGCAAGCGTGTCCCCGTTCTGTGTGATTTAAAACCATCAGGTCAGTTTCTGACCGTGGATCTGCATCGTGCTGGCGGCATCCCTCAGGTCATGAAAATTTTATTGAATGCTGGTCTGCTGCATGGCGACTGCATGACAATCACTGGAAAGACGATCGCTGAAGTGCTGAAGGACGTGCCGGATGAGCCGCCTGCAGGCCAGCAAGTGATTCGCCCAATAAAAAATGCGATGTACGAGCAAGGGCACCTTGCCATCCTGAAGGGAAATCTATCTCCTGAGGGTTCTGTTGCCAAAATCACTGGTCTTAAGAATCCCGTCATTACAGGGCCTGCGCGCGTTTTTGATTCCGAAGATGATGCGATGGCAGCGATCATGGACCGTAAGATCACACATGGCGATATCGTTGTGATCCGGTACGAGGGTCCTAAGGGTGGTCCTGGGATGCGTGAGATGCTTGCACCCACATCGGCGCTTGTTGGGCAAGGCCTTGGCGAGAGCGTGGGCTTGATTACTGACGGCCGATTCTCTGGCGGCACATGGGGCATGGTGGTGGGTCACGTCGCGCCTGAGGCGTACGTTGGAGGTCTGATTGGCCTTGTCAAAGAAGGTGACTCCATTACGATCGATGCGCACAAGCAGTTGTTGCAACTTAACGTGCCGGATGCGGAGATCGAGCAGCGTCGTAAGTTGTGGAAGCAGCCCGCCCCACGTTACACGCGTGGCGTACTGGCGAAGTTCGGCCATTTGGCGAGCACGGCCAGCCGCGGCGCTGTGACGGACGCATTCGATAAGTGATGCAAACCGCTGCTCTGAGAGGGGGATGGCGCACAGCGTGGGCCATCCTTGGTTTCGGGTTGCTTTGTGCCGGCACGGCCTCGGGCCAGACTTCGGCGGATGGGCTGGCGCTTGCCAAGGCCAAGACCTGTCTCGGCTGTCACCAGGTAGACGCTAAGCGAGTCGGGCCTTCTTTCAACGCGATTGCGCAGCGCTACGCGGGTCAAGCCAATGCGGAACAGTTGCTCAGCACGGCAATCAGGCAGGGTGGTAAAGGGCGCTGGGGCGCGGTCCCGATGCCTGCTCAGTCTCAAGTGAGCGAGCAGGATGCTCAGCGCTTGGCGCAGTGGATCGTTTCTTTGCGACCTTAGTCGTACAACATGTTAGTTATAGGCGAATCACATGAGTTCAGCTTCTGTTGAAGTGCAAAGTGCAGTGTTTGGTGGGGGCTGTTTTTGGTGTGTTGAGGCTGTTTTCGCTTCGTTGAAGGGTGTGCACAGCGCGCAGTCCGGCTATTGCGGTGGGTCTGTCGATAACCCGAGTTATGAGCAAGTTTGTGCGAAGCAAACTGGCCATATTGAAGTAGTGAAAATCGACTTTGATCCTGCGCAAATTAGCTATACGGAATTGCTCGAAGTTCTCTTTGCGATACATGATCCCACGACACCGGGCCGCCAGGGCAATGACATTGGTCCTCAGTATCAGTCGGCTATTTTTTGGCAGGACACCGCACAACGTGATGCGGCGGCGGCAATGATCGCCGAGCTTGACGGGACCGGTGAGTTTTCTGCGCCGATCTGTACCGAACTGAGGCCTGCTGCGACCTTTTGGCCTGCTGAGGCTTATCACGATAACTATTTTGCGCTGCATCCAGAGCAAGGATATTGCCAGATGGTCGTGGCGCCAAAGGTGCAAAAATTCCGCAAAAAATTTGCGTCTCGACTGAAATCTTAAGCACCCCGGTCGACAATCCGTAGATCTAACTTGACAGCGCAAAATAATCCGTTCATAATCTCGTTTCTCTGCTTCTAACAAAGCAAAGAAAACGCAGTAAAGCAGTCAGTAGCAGCCGTGGTGATCTGGTCTTTTAAGACCATTTAATTCCCGAATACCTACAGATTTGCTGCATTTAGCTGATTATCAGCTTCATGCAAGTGGTGCCTTGTTCTTTAAAAATTTGACAACCGATAAGTGTGGGCGCTTGATACGCGTAGCGCAGGTCACACAGCTGTAACAGGCTGCTGTGATTGCAAACGAAATCAAGTGCTCACTTGAAGTGAAATAGTACTTTCTCTAGGTGTAAAAGCTTAGAGGTAATACGAAGTCACTTCCTTTGAGCAGCGACGTAT
>JBEDEU010000018.1:0-16891 GCA_041175585.1 Pseudomonadota bacterium
GTTTCAAACTTTAAGCCGCGCAATTCATATTCGTTCACTGACTTATCGGGTAAACGACCACTTACACCGACCGCATGAAACGTAATATCGGCGTCTTGACCTGAAACTCCGGCCACGAACCCTTGCAGCACCTCAGTACCCTTAGGTCTTAGCTCAAGCCAGACACCGAGACGCTCCTCTGCATACACAGTGAGCTTCAAGGGTAGTGTGGATTTCGAAGGTGCATGCGCACGCGCGACGGCACGGGCCACCCACTTGTCCGTTGGTCCAACCACGAGCCAATCACTCAACACCGACATGCCTGTTAGAACCGGTGCCGCTTCCGCCGGTGCCTGACCTTGCAACAGAACAATGCCATCGATTTGTCGGTTCAACAGCGTTTGTAGTAGCAGTCGGAACAAAGCGAGCGCCCGTCTATTTTCAGGCTTGGCATACACCTCGTGAGAAGCCACGAGCAAAATCACTGCGGCGTTCGCATCCGCGGCTTCTTTGGCAGATGCAAGCCAGGCCTGCTTCTCTTTCTCTGGCCAGTGTTGCCCTTTGACGGCCAAGCCATACTGTCGAGCCGCGCCCGCCACAAGCTGGGCGGCGGGATCAACTCCTTCACCCCAGGCAATCAACCACGCGCACTTTTCAGCCATGATTAACCTTTAAGAAAATGATGCAACAAACTCACCCGCCGCATCCACATCCAATAGTGCTTTGGAGGGATTCGAATTGTCAGCCATGCTCTTGAGTAATGTATTCGAGAGCAAGGGCAGTACTTTTCCTTTCAGGATGAAATCAATGTTGCGTGCACCGGTTTCCACTTCTGTACAGCGCGCAGTAATTGCATCGCGTGCAGCAACACTAATCTCAAGCGCGATCTTATTGTTTGCGGCCATACGATTAATGACTTTCTTCAACTTCAGATCAACAATTCCGCGCAAAGCGTCTTTCGGCAATGTATAGAACGGGATCACCGTCATCCGCGCCAACAGTGCAGGCTTGAAGTGATTCGACAAGATTGGTCTGACCGCGGACATCACAACATCAGGGTCAGGTCGCTCGTCGCCAGAGCACAGTTCAGTAATGACGTCGAGCGCTAGGTTCGACGTTAAAAAGACGACGGTATTACGGAAGTTGATCTCACGCCCTTCCCCGTCGGACAGAACGCCCTTATCGAATACTTGATAAAACAGGTTGACGACATCTAGGTGAGCTTTTTCCACCTCGTCTAGCAACACGACCGTATACGGGCGCTGACGCACAGCTTCCGTCAAAACGCCACCCTCACCGTATCCGACATATCCTGGTGGCGAACCCACCAGACGACTAACGGTGTGCTTCTCCTGGAATTCACTCATATTGATCGTGACGATGGACTGCTCGCCACCAAACATTGTGTCCGCCACAGAGAGTGCTGTTTCTGTCTTACCTGTACCGGATGGACCCGCAAGCAAAAATACACCCATCGGCTGATCCGGATCTCTCAATCCAGAGCTCGCTGACTTCAAGACTTCGGCGATTGCAGAAATGGCATGATCTTGGCCCTTGATGCGTGCACCGAGCGTCTGCTCTAGCGCCAACGCGCTCGCCGCCTGATCGCGCATCATTTTTCCGAGTGGCACGCCGGTACGATCTGAAACGACTTTCGCAACTGTGTCGGGTGCCACTTCAATGAACACCAGTTTTTCACTAGACTGCAACGCTGCTAGACTGGTTTCGGCTTGCTTGAGATCTTGTTCAACCTCCTGGATGGTGCGCGGGGCAGCGACTTCAGCAGCAGCGCCTTCTTGGGCACCTTCAGCTGCAGGCGGCGCGGCGGACTTCGGTGCATCTGCACCCCGCTTAATCTGCGAGCGCTCTTGGCGCAAACGCACAACCAGACGGGCTGCCTCAAGCTCTTGATCAAAGCGCGCCTGCAAGCCTTTCAATACTTCATTAATGCTGTCCTGCTCTGTCGCAATCGCAGCTAGGCGTGCCGCATCGACAGGTACACCATTGTCTTGGTCGCGCAATAGACCTTGCTTCTCGCGCTCAAGCATTTGGACTTTGCGTTCACGGTCTTCGATGAAATCAGGCTTCGACGACAAATTGACTTTGATGCGTGCACAGGCCGTATCAAACAAATCGATTGCCTTATCGGGCAACTGTCGGCCAGTAATATAACGGTGTGAGAGTTCCGCTGCTGCTTGTAGAGCGTCATCCCGCACAATCACTTTATGAACTTCTTCGTATCGTGACTTCAGACCTCGTAGGATCTGCACCGTCATTTCTACCGATGGCTCGTCAAGTTTGACGAGTTCGAAACGTCGAGCAAGCGCTGGATCCTTTTCAAAATACTTTTTGTATTCGCTCCAAGTCGTGGCAGCGATCGTACGTAACTCGCCGCGCGCCAAGGCGGGCTTCAACAAGTTAGCTGCGTCGTTGGTGCCAGCTGAGCCGCCTGCGCCAATCAAAGTGTGCGCTTCGTCGATAAACAACAAGATTGGCTTTGCCGATGCCTTAACTTCGTTAATCACACCACGAAGGCGGTTTTCAAATTCGCCTTTGACGCCTGCGCCTGCTTCCAGCGCTCCCATATCCAACCCGAGAATCGTGACATCTTTCAGAATATCAGGGACATCGCCCTCCACCACACGCACTGCCAAGCCTTCAATCACCGCCGTCTTACCTACACCGGGGTCGCCCACACAGATCGGGTTGTTCTTTCGACGTCGAGCGAGGATGTCCACCATCTGCCGGATTTCGGCATCGCGACCAAAAACTGGGTCAATCTTTCCCGCACGCGCCTTCGCTGTGAAGTCCTCACAGAAGCGCTGCAGCGCGCTTCCGCCTTTTTCACCGGCAGCGGCAGGCGCTCCACCCGCCTCATTGCTCATGGGGCCCGATTCAGAAGCCTCACGGGATGTTGCAGCAACCTGCCCCAACAAGCCCATGACCTTTTCTTTATTCAATCCATCCAGCAATTTGGTATACGAATCCGTACCGTAAAAAGAAAGGCGTGATACGAAAGCTGCAAACAGAGCGCCTGAACGAATACGATTTTCGAATAGCTCAACAGATGCGATCAACCAGCCGTCGGCGAACAACTCTGGCAACAAGGGGGAGAACTGCGGCTTGCCGCCGTTTCCAGATTTAAATGACTCAATCGTTTGATCGAGCGCCCGCATGACACGGCCTGGATCGATGCCGGCCTGCTTGAGTATTAATTGAATGTCTCCCTGAGGATCCTCCAGCAAGCGCGCCATCAAGTGTTCGACAGTAATTTCATAATGCGTACGGCTTAAACATGTTCCAGCAGCGTTCTCCAGCGCTCCACGGCAACTTGTGTTGAGCTTGCTGACCAACGGTGCAAAGTCGACTACCTGCATGACTGCCTCCTTAAGTCCAACGCAACCGCAAAACACTTACGGCACGAGGGAGTGAATGAATTAATTAACGTAAAAAGAAAAGCTACCCAAATGCGATTTTTGTCCTAACGATGCGCCGAGTCCGAGCCTTGCGTGGCCTAACGGTCTAGGCGTGGGTGTGCGCTCGACCTTAAAGCGCACACGCAAATTATCTAATGCAAACAACTCGAGTGACTGCGTCATGAGATTGTGTAACTTTCCTCCCGGCACGACAGCCTCAATATCATGATCTGTTTGGTCCTTGAGAACGATCGCAACATTATTTCGACGATCAACAACCGTGCTACCGAGCACCGCCTGCGCACCCAGTTGATGTGAGACCTTACCCAGTCGCAGGCGAAACTGTGCCGGCACTTTCGCACGCGTCGCGGCACAGGGATACACCTTTGTCGTTCCAGAGCGCACAACGCAATTAACAAGTGCCTGTAATCCACTCGCTGAGCGATGTGTCGTCGCCAATAGAGGGGCCAAATGGACCATTTGCGGCCATCGATCAAAACGCGTACGCGCAGCTTTACCTACCAGCCCGATCCAACTTGTTTGTCGAGTGCGCTGCCGCGAAGTCATACCCTGCTGCACACCTGTTTGCGTACGATGTCTTGTCCACGCCTTAATGAGGAGCGGATAGGCTGCGTAATGGAACAAATCGATTAAGCCACGGGCACTATTGCGTCCCTGTTGCTCGGCCTGCATCAAGCCTTCGGTATAAAAATTGGGCAGAGGGGATGTCACGCCATACAGCCCAAAGAATCCGGTCTCGACCTGAAGCTTGCCATCGGGTCGGCGCAGAATACCCGCCATGTCATGCTCAGGAAACGCCATCGACAAACTTGGTCGTACGCGCAACACGCGGCCGAGTCTGACCTCCCAATCCTCTGGCGTGGCGTCGGTACCGTCTACAGTCGCTTCTTGCTGTAGCGCGTACGACAACAAACGCGCCATCTGAAAAAAATCCAGTCGGGCGTAATGTTTGTCAAAAAACGCAACTACAGCGTCAAGTCCGGTGCCAGCAACGTCGGCCATTCGAATTGTTCTCCACTGACGGGATCAGCCACAACAAGAGTGACATATGAATTTAACCCGACAAGTCCAGCAAAAAAGGGCGACAGTAATTCGCCAAATAACATCAAGTCCCCAGCACTCGCGTAATAGTCTAAGCGTAGCTTTAAGCGCACGACGTGGCCACGCACCAAGCTACCGCGCACAAGACGCGTATCGTTGGTGATACTTAGCTCTTCAATTCCTTCAATGCGTCGCCTCGCCGCAGTCAAGCGTCCGGGATCGCCACCACCTTCTGGCAAATATACCGAGAGCAGCTCTTTTAACGTGCCGAGCTCTGCAAAGGCCTGCAAATTTAATCTTGCGTGCGCAACGACTTTCCACATCGCATCACTGCCGAGTGCTGGCAATGACCACCCAGTGGGCAACATCACATTGGCGACGGTTACTTTCTCCGGCGACTCTGTCGTACGTAACGATATGTCGCCCAAACGAATTTGCTCTGGTAGACGACCATTGGTACAACGCATCTTGATCGATAACGTCTCACGACGACTCAAATCAATGTCTTTCACGAAGGGCAGGCGCAGATATTGCTCGTAAGCACTACGTCGCACACTCTCACTTGCAATGACCTGATATTTGAGGGCGTTATCGTCGGCTAACAAATCTGTCGTGGGCAAATAATACTTTTCTTCAGACTGCCCTTGCACTCGTCCAATCACGCTCTTCACATCATGCACAACAGCTGTGCCGGGCGCATAGCCCATCGGCTCGAGCCGGTAACTTTCTTTCAGATGCGTGACGTCAACCGGATTGGCAAAAGCCTCAAACAAATTAACTGCTGGCACAGCGTTTACAGTGAAGTGCGAAACAGTGGGCTTAGGTAACTTCGGGACAGGTAGGTCAAGATCAAACTCAATTAGGAACTCTCGACCTACCCCACGATTCGTCCAGCTCTCAAAACCGCTTAACTGCAAGAAGAACGCACGCTCAGGGAAAGCCAACACCTCTCGAATCCATTGCAAATGCGGTGCGATCGACCTTTGTGTAGCAAATAAGTGCCGGGAGGCGTCTAAGCCATCAAACTTGAGCGATAGTGATTGGCTCGACTGCCCGGCTTCGGTACTTCGAACAAGCGTCTGTTTTAAGTGCTGCCGCAGCGCCATCAACAAAGTTGCCGCCTCGGGGTACGGTCCAGACAGATAAAGCGCGAGCGTCTTGCCCAACCACTGCGTCAACGGCTGCCCCTGCATTTCCAAGGTGAGCGTGAGCCGCGCTCCGTTGCCGTTCGCGAATAAATTCACTGCGTTGATTTTGACAGGCTGAATCGTAAGGGGCCAAGACGTCACAAACTGGCAGGATGTTTCTTCTACAGGCAACGAGGCGAAAGGGGTTTCGCTCTTGACTTGATACCCTTCTTGCAGCTTTCCTGAAATATTCAGCGCAAGTACCGTGGCGGCAGGCAATGGTGTGACTAAGTCGGGACCAACTAATGAAACGACATCGCCAATGAACTCCGGCAACTCATCGTCCATTTTTTGTCGCACCATCGCAGACAAAAATGCAAAGCCCTGCAACAAGCGTTCGACGTCTGGGTCGCCACTGTTGCCAGAAAGGTATGAGGCTATCGTCGGATTCTCAGCCGCGAACTCTCGGCCTAAATCATGCAAGCGGGCTAACTCAGCCGCGTAGATCTTATCAAAGGCCATGAGCGGGCTGCAGGCTCACCTGTCCGGCCGAATTGATGCGCAGAAACATCGAAAAATCTTTTAACGAGGAACCAGGGATTGCACCAACATCAATTTTGCCCGTCAAAATAAACTTCAGCGTAATAACTTCGCGCTCTTCGACAACCTGTTGAATGGTGGGTTGCACCAAACGCTTTTCATAGCTATCAATCTGAATCAGAATTTCACGCTGTATATCGCTGATATACCCCACTGCAAAAGAGCCCGCAATGTTGGACATATCAGACAAGCCATACTCGGCATCAATCGGCACCGAGCCTTTACGCACATTTAAGAGTCGGGAGAGGTGACGCTCAATGGAGGCCTTGAGCAGGTCTTCAGGAGACCGCCTATCGTTGAGATTAGGCGATTCCTGTCGACTTAGGCGCTCAAGCAGCCTTTCCTTGATCACTCACACTCCCGCTACGTGCGTTGCTTACGACTTGGGGGAGTTCCACGAGTCTTGCGCTTCGATGCCATCAGGTGTCCATGTATCAATAATCGTCTCGTAGGTGAAGGCGATATCTTCCATATGACCCATGGTGCGCTGGCTGCCATCCAAACAGTTTGGTACCCAAGTGCGCGCGGAAGTGATGATGGCATTTTTAAGTTCAGTTGTGTAATACAACTCTTCCTTACCAGCAGGCGAAATGCGGTAATAAGACAGCTTGACATCCGAGAGCTGTTCGCCAGAAGTCAGCGCTTGAAACAGCTTGGGCGAAGCCTTGTCCAGCTCTTTAGTCAAGATCAGCGCACCATGAACACGCTTGCCTGTCGGCAATCCTGTTTGTGGTGACTTTGGGATCTCGATGACATGTTCAACGGCCTGAATCAACATCGTTTTTTCATGGCCTTTAATCGTACAGCTACCTTCGATGCTGCCCTGGGTTTGACCGGTAACAGTTAAAAACATTGGGGTTGGCATTTAGTGCTCCTTATCAATTCGTGATTTAAAACATTATCAATGGATCGTAACGACTCGTTATGACTGAGTCATTACGATCGAGCTATTACTGCTTGTCGAGTTTTCCAACCAGCGACAAAGTGAACGAGGCACCCATGTACTTAAAGTGTGGACGCACACGCATCGAAACACGGTACCAGCCTGGATCGCCTTCAACGTCATTCACTTCAATGACTGCGGAACGCAATGGACGACGGCTGCGCACTTCTGGTCCGGGAGCATCCATATCGGCAACATACTGACGAATCCAGTTGTTGAGTTCTGTTTCGAGATCACCACGCTCTTTCCAGGTTCCGATATTTTCACGCTGCAACACTTTGATGTAGTGCGCAAGACGATTGACCACAAAAATATAGGGAAGCTGAGTTCCAAGTTTGTAGTTGGTTTCGGCTTCTTTGCCCTCTTTGGTATTGCCAAAGAATTTCGGCTTTTGAGTGGAGTTAGCAGAGAAGAATGCAGCGTTGTCACTGTTCTTGCGCATCGCCAAGGCAATGAAACCTTGCTCGGCAAGTTCAAATTCGCGACGCTCAGAAATCAGCACTTCGGTTGGGATCTTAGTCTGGATCTCGCCCATTGCTTCGTAGTTATAGATTGGCAGATCTTCAACTGCGCCACCGCCCTGTGGGCCAATGATGTTGGCGGCCCAACGGTACTGTGCGAAGCTGGCGGTCAGACGCGAAGCGAAAGCAAACGATGCATTACCCCACATGAAGCTCGAGTTACCACCCGTTACGTCTTCGTTATAAGCAAACTTCTTGGCCGGAACGGTATCCACACCGTATGGCGTACGCAGCAAGAAATGCGGCATCACCAAAGCGACGTTACGCGCGTCGTCGCTCTCACGGAAGCCACGCCACTTGGTGTAAGTGGGGCTTTCAAAAATCGACGACAGGTCTTTGAGATCAGGCAGTTTGGCGTAGTCATCCAAACCAAAGAAGGAAGCACTGACGCCACCAATGAATGGTGCATGCGCCATTGCGGCAACGCTAGACACGTACTGCAGTAAGGCGACATCTTGCGTGCCAGGACCAAACTCGTAGTTCGACACAATCGCACCGAAAGGCTGTCCGCCGAACTGACCGAATTCGGCCGTGTATACGTTCTTGTAAAGGCCCGACTTGGTGATCTCTGGTGAGTCCTGGAAATCGTTAAGCAAGTCTTCCTTCGAGACGTTCATCAACTGAATTTTGATGTTCTCGCGGAAGTTTGTACGATCAACCAGAAACTTCAGTGAGCGCCATGCAGACTCTAATTTCTGGAATGCAGGATCATGCAGCACCTGGTCGACTTGGCGGCTGAGCTTCTTATCGAGCTCTGCGATCAACTCGTCAGCCAAGGCGGCAGTAATACGATCAGTCGAACGCTCTGGGTCGAGCAGTGTTCCAATAAATGACTGAATACCTTGCTTGGTAATCGAATAGGAATCGTCGCCTGGACGGATCTTGCTAGTCTCCAGCAACTGATCAATTAGGGAGGTCGCGCCTGCGGCTTCCGGTGCGGCACCCGCGGCTTTTGCTTGTTCTTCGCTCATCAAAACTCTCGCTATAAATTTTTAAAAAATTATTTCTTATCTATGCCGAGTTCGGCTAGCAGTTTTGCGCGGCTACCTTCATCGGTAACAAGCGCCTGCAATTTTTTGCGGAAATCAGGCACGTTACCCAAGGGGCCTTTGAGCGCTTTGAGCGCTTCACGCAACTCGAGAATGCTCTTGAGTTCTGGCACGCGCTCAACAATCGCATCTGGTTCGAAATCAGCGAGCGATTCAAACTTAAGGCTCACGGCGAGATTATCTGTGGAATCTTCTTTCTCAAGGCGATTTGGAACGCTTAGGTCGAGTGCCAGCTTCTGAGCCTTGAGCACGTCAGTGAAGTTGTCTTTATCAACGTTGATCGGTGCGCGATCTTCCACTGGGCGGTCATCGGCACGCTGTGTGTAATCACCTACTACCAGTAGCTTCAGGGGAAGTTCGACTTCGGCCTGTGCATCACCTGTTGCAGGCTTGTAGGTAATATTAATTCGCTCTTTGGGTGCGACTGAACCTGCACTAGCCATATTGCTTCTCCTGTGAGTGCCCTAGTGATGTGGGCAAATGACGATGAACAATGCGACAAACATGCCGCGTAGCGCACTCATGGTAATGAAAAACCAGTAAATGCGCTACCTTATTGGCGAATAGTCTGAGCTAGCCGCCAATGGCTGTCAAATTGAAAGCTCACAGATTCCAAACAAGGGTTTTCCCTATGGAAGTTTGAGCGTATCGCCCTGCCGGATCGTGTCTCCGCTCAGACCATTTAATTTTTTAAGTGTTTGAACATCGGTCTTGTAAGTTAGAGCGAGTTGAGACAGAGTATCTCCGGCCACCACCCGATGGGTCTGCCCGGATGAGGCAGGCGGCGCCGGTTGAACCGTCGTTGCTGTCACCTGAGTGCCCTGCATCGGCGACGTTGGAGCACTGGGTGCTGCGACGACCTGTGCTGCGCGTTGTTCAATGATCTGCGTCAAGCCTGCTGGCGCGGGTATAGGTTGCCCACCAGCCCAACATTGACCCACTCGATCGGGAATATTAAGCTGACGACGGGCGGACGCGCCAGCGTTAGGAGTCGGCATCGATACTTCCATCGAATGACTGTAATCCTCAGCGAGTTTTAGCAGCGCCTCTTGACCGATAAAGTCATATCGCACATTAATCGTACGCACGTCGAGCGCATCGAGCTTGTCTTTCACCGAAGGGAAATCTTCAGGTGTGAAGACTCGCTCCCCGTCTTGGAATTCCTCAATCAATCTAGCGAGCCCCAAAGCACCCGGATAGCGTCGCACAAGAGACAGATTATCTATTTTGACTTGCAAAGATACGTCGCCACACAAGTCAGGAGACCATGTCACCGTATCACTTGCCTGAACGTTGAAGTTATTGACCACAGTCTCTTCGTTTGAGCACTGTATGGATAACACAGCAGCAAAAGGCTTGGCCTTGGCCCCAGGATTCACGCCTAGCGGTCTTGCCGCGATTGAAAGCTTAACGGACTTACCACGTGCACTTTCTGCACGCTGATCACGGACCAACTGGTTCACCCGGGCACCAACCGATTGATTCAAGAACGGCACAAAATCCGCTCCGAACGGAAAGGTGTATCCGAGTGCAGGGATATGCCCCGTTGTCTTTAGAGGTTCGAACAAAGATCCCTTTTGTGTCAAGAAAGGCTTGGCAGCACCACCCGCAAAACCCCAGACCGAACCTTGCGCACCAAATAACTGGTCTCCGATTTCCTTGGCACTCACCGCGGTTTGCGTGCGCCACAACACATTTTTTTCCCAATCTTTTTGCACACTACAGGACGCCTGCTCTATGACGTAGCGCACTAGAAAATGCAAGGGACCGCCAACGACAGGCCACAAGACTGCATCATCTGGGTTGTTGTAGCCAGAACGCGTCCGGAACTCAGTGAACGTGTCCTGCAAAGCTTTAAGCGTTGAGGCTTTAGTGTTCGGATCAATTCCGAAAGAAAACAAGTCCGCTGCCATTTGATAGGCCTTACCCTCGCCTTCAATAACATCTGCAGCTGCGACGTTAAAGTCTGTAATAAATTTACGGTAAGCATCAACAGTTCCTAAAGCCCGTCCAACTTGATCCGGCACAATTGAGAGCGAGCGATTTTGTACGGAATCCTGAAGTGCTTGCCCACCAACGCTATTAAATACACCAGCCACATTTTGTGCTTGTTGCAGCACACCCTCACGCTGGGCCTCACGTCTAATCGCACCGAAATCACGGGCAAAGACCAACCAACCAGGCAAATTAGCGCGAGGCACAGGTTCAAACTCGGTATTCAAGCGAGCAAGCAGCGTGTAGAACGGGCTATTTCTCTTGTTCACCCGACCAATCATTTCGCGCCAAGCTGTCTCACTTACCAACAACTTCTCGCCGGTCGAAAACGATCCGGTAAATACATGCCACGCATTAATTCGCTCGCCCTGATACCAGCGTTCAAAGCTTCTACGTTTCGCTTGGAACTCTGGCGAATTATTGAAAGCCTGCCCAAGCTCCTGCAGAAAACTTTGAATACGTGCCTCACCAGCCCGAGTGAATGCAGGCCTAATCTGCAGCCCGCTTGTGCCGATTGACCCCGGGACCCAGAATTCATTCAGCGTTACCGCAGGAAGATCATCTTGCGCATCAGCCCAAGCCAACAACCACGCCATTTGGCCTGGTGCAAATACAGCCGCAGTCAAGGCGTTCAGGTCCTCTTTACCGTTGAGCATCATTTGCTCATCGTAATTTTCAGACCATGCGAAATAGGCACTCACCAAACGATCGAACCCAGAAACAACATCGGGCGTGAGGACGCTATTCAACCCCAATAATGACTTAGTAGGGATCGCAGGCATGGTCAGCAGGTCTGGGTAACTCGTCCCTCTTAAACCTGCTTGCCCCTTGTTATAAAAGCGTGTCAATCCCAAAATCACATCGGGATAAGTCGGCGACTCCGGATCCGCAAGCACCTCGCGCAAGCGAACGCCATAGGCGCTTTCTTTTGCAAAGAAGTGCTTCATTCCTTTTACAAAAGCCGCTTTCAGTGCGTCTTCGAGCTCATTAACTGCAGGGCTAAACGCTAGCCAACGCGTCTCCCATTTTTGCTCTTGCTCGAGCACCAAATCCACCACACCTTGCATCGCAGTTAATCTTTGTCGGATTTGCTGCACTTCTTGGGTGCCGTCAGCTGCTCGACGCGGAAACGCAGCCTCGATTTGTTGCAGTGAATTCTGCACCGCCGCATACGACACCAAAACAAATGCCATAAAAGCCATCACGATTGCGAACCACACGACCCAAGCTAGGTTACGGGTCACTTGTCGCCAGCGGTTCACGATCTGTGTCGCGAGAAATGTTCCTCGGTCACGGGGCAGGATGGCTCCGAAGAAATCGTGCAAGAAAAATCCCTTCTCACCAGTCGCATGCGCAGGTTTTGGCTTGAGCAAATTCTCTAACATGCCCGGCATAGGCGAGCCGGTTTGACGACCACTACTGAAAAACAGCCCTCTGAACAATGGCTGTTCTAGGTATGGATTATTTCCCAAGCAAGCTGAAAGGAAGTTCTGCAATCCGGGACGTAAGCGCTCAATCTCGGACGGAAACATGAGTATTTCAGTCGTCAGGTCAACGCCTTTGACTGCCATATCAAGTCGGAGCTGCTTGAGTCGATCTGAAACTTGCGCATAAGCACGTACTAAGAAATCAGTTTCAGCACCATCACCCTGGATGCTGTCGCCCACGAAACCCATTGCTTGTTCAATCTGGTCCTCTGGCAGCGTGTCGGCCCACTCACTAAACCCATGCACCAAGTCACACTTTGTGACCATGACATAGATGGGGAAGCGCTTATCAAACAAACGAATGAGCTGATCAATCCGCTCGCGTAATACCCTTCCTCTTTGCTCAAGCAAATCCGAGTCATTTTGTAGTAATCGGTCAGCGTCAATCACGACAACTAAGCCGTCTAGACCCTCTTTCGGTCGATAACGAGCGAGCAATTCAAGGAGCTTTTCCCACTCAACTTGATCAGAATCTAGGGCACTGGGTGAAACATACCGACCAGCGGTATCGATCACGATCGCCTTGCTAAAGAACCACCACTCAAAATTAGATGTCTGAACAATCGGATCAGCTTGTGACACATTCTTGACGACAGATGCGAGACGCGAGCGCGTAATTGCGGTGGTCTTGCCTGACCCCGACTCCCCCACCACCATATACCAAGGTAATACATGCAGTGGATTACCAAAGCGCTTAAGGCTCGACTTGCGCAAGAGCTGAATTGCGCGCTTCCATTTGGCTGTGATGTCACTCAGTACACGAGTATCACCGCCACCTTGGCGCAAGGCGTGCTCTGACTGAGCGAGCTTAACGCGCGAGCGCACCGTGATCCATAAGCGCCGCGCAAGCTTGAAGGATAAGTACACGGCGATAATCGCCAGGAAGATCATGGTGCCCGCCCACCACTCCCAGCCGATATATAAAGCGACCGCCCAGCTAAACAGCGCTAAAAGCACTAATAGCGCAGCCTTGGCTAAAAAGAGTAAGAACGACTTCATAATCCTATCGACTGCCGAAAGGTGTGTGCTGTAGATTCAAGATCAGCATTCAAGGCGTACGTCAAAAGCGACAACAACAAGACAGGAATCAAAATCAACGCAAGTGCCCCAGGGGAAAGCCAACGCCCCCACTGCCCCGAGTGTTTTTTCATGTTGCCCTGTGCATTGCGATAAGCCGTTGGAAACAGTGGTGTCGCTTTTCCATCATCAGTTATCTCGGCATCTTGAAGGAACTGCTTGTACTGACTAAAGCGGATCGATTCGAGCTCAGCTCCATCGCCTACTGCGCCGTAACGTCCCACAAAGCCAAGGGATAGACACAACAAATAGAGCTCTCTGACTGCCGTATCTTGTTGCGTTAACGATTCGAGTCGCGCGAAGAACTCTCGTCCAGCAATGGAGGTTTTGAAATACTTACGCTGCAATAAGAACGGCTGCCAAGCCATGGCGCTTTGCCAGGTCTTGCGCCTTGCAATACGTTCGTCTGCCCATGCAGCAACCGGAAAGAGTCCACGCTGAAAGGTCTCAATCGGCACCCCGGCATTCAAGGCCTCAGTGCGTGCTTGCTGAATCATCAGATCGATACTGTCGGACACTTCTTGTGGCGATCCCGATGTGGCGTTCTCAAACGAACGCACAAAGGCAATCAGGGGCATGAAGAAGTCCGATAACCGCATATATCAACCTCGCAAAATAACAACTTCTACACGTACATCTTCCGGGGCGCCCGGCCAGTACATCGCGAGCTCTCCCTCTTGCTCAACCAGTTCCCAGGCCGCACTAATTTGCTCGACCCGGTAGTACCGCATGTTCGGACGCTGAGGCAAACCTTGTGGTGGCGTCAGCACTTCTATAAGCTCGACGCCTGGCAAAGCATGATCGATCAGATCGGGCAATGCAGAAGGCGCTGCGAGACGTGCCGTCGCTAAAAAGTCTTGCGACAAGGTCTCGTTATTGAAAGCTGTTTTCGTCACTAGATAAAAACGATTTCGGTCCGCAAAGAACTCGCGCGCCATGACACCAACCAAAAATTCATCGCGTGGCTCGAGGTAGGCATGGAACTTCGGTCCGACAGAAATTTCACTCAGCAGCTGGTTAATCAATGTTCGTGCAGCAAGAAAGCACGTACCAAGATCTAGATGGTTATAGGGCGGCATGCCTACGTCTTTGTCGGTCTGCCGTCCTAACACATCGGTTCTGAGCGAAAACGTGCTGAGCTCCCCCACACAAACACGCAAAAACCCGTAAATCTCCCAAGGGTGCAACTGACTGGTTTCAGCCAAATGCACCAATGAAGGAACGAGTCGATTCAATGCATGCACTGCTTGCAATAGCAACAGATAATCAGGATCAAGTTCCTGCCTTTGCATGTCTCGAGGAATTTTGTACTCATCAATTTGACGCAGACGCCCGGCCATGTCATCTCGAATATCATTGACGACATCTACAAGAAGCTGTGACCCAGATAGCGCGTATACGGGTGGCACCGCACGTGGCACGACACGTATCGTATCGAGATCGCGAACCAATTGCGCAACACGAATCAATTCGTAGTCGTCTAGGGTTTCAACTTCCGGGCCAAAGAAGACTTTGACAACATAAGAGACGGTGGGTACTTCAGCGACAGGGCCTTGTGTATATAGGTCAGGCATCGTTTCCGCTTCGGCCATGCTCACCATGCGGGTTGTCACAGACGATGCGTCGTCCAGAGAATCTACGACAGCAACATTGGGTGCAACGGACGAGATTTTCTTTAAACCTAGGTAAACGTCAAGCGGCAGATCTCCAGTCGTCCAGATTTTGTCAAAGGACCGACTGCTAATGACTGCATTACCGGGATACTCAATGTACGTTTGATCTTGAAAGATCAAGCGCGCAGACCGCACCTCAAAAGAGCGCGAGGTCAGTGCAGGCGTTGCAATCTCAAGTTGGCCAACGCCCCAATAATGTGGGCTTGCGGCTTCATATAGCGGCTTTCTATAAAACTGCTGGTTCAGATCGATACGCTGGAAATGCTGGGGCTGGAGGAAAAGGCCTTGATGCCAGTAGGTTCCTTTTTTGAAATCCATCGAACCTCACTCCTTCAATCGGTTAATTTCATTGCCGCCTCGGATGAGGCTTTTGCTTCACTGATCTGACCAGCAGTCAGGCTGATTTCAGGCTTCGAACTGTCGAGCGGTACGTTCTCTTTGACTACTTTTTTCTCAGAGTCATAGGTCAAGCTCTGTGCGTTGACGATGCGGTCACTACCGAGATACAAACGCACCGCCAGCACTGACGGATCCGCTTTGTAGGTGGTGGTCACTATTCCAGAAGTCTGGATATTTAAAGGGATGCGGAATAAGCGAGCCGTGAGTGTTGGATCAAAGGTGTAATAGCCAGCGACAAAGCCAACAAACTTAGCGTTCTGAACACGGTCTAGCTTTAACGTTGTTTTTTTACCGGGGCTAACAACGTAGCGATCTAAGCGTAAGGTCTCCGCACTCGCCTTACCTGATACGAGCGTCTTTAGGATAGCGTCGGGCTTAGCAAGCATATCGAGAAATGTCTTCTCATCAGTCGTTTGATAAACACCTAAAACCAACGTATGTGGTTGATTTGAATAAAAATTTAGCTCACCGTCCGCGTCGAGATCGACCAAGATTGCTTCTTTGGCGTACGGCCAGTCCACTTCGGCTTTCGCTTCTTTGGGAGAATTGCCACCAAGGGCGGAGTTCAGCCACGCGCATCCCGAGAATGCGCAGACGCATAACGCAAGCAACAGACCGGAAAAAATCCGACGTAGCATTCAGGCTCGCTTGAAAGTCACAATCTTAATATTTAAATGAAGTAACTACTGTAACATCATGAAAAAAAACCTATAATTTGATTTTACATTGTGTCATAGCTTTCGACTATGCTTTTTTTGAATGCTCAGCGATGGCCAGTCACACTTGCTCTAGCAAGCGCTATTTTTGTTGCGCCGCACAATGCATGTTGGAGCGCACCACCCCTCCAAGGCGTTCCCGTCTTGTCTGTAACTAGCGAAAGTATCAAAGCTAACGACAGACCCGAAATCTGCACGCCAACCATCCTCACTGCCCAACAAATCGCCCAGCGCGAAGAGGACAGCAAAACCTGGATGCAAAAGAACTGGATTCCAGTTTTAGGAGGTGTTGCTGGTTTAGCGATCGGCATACCAATCAGCAATTACGTCGCATCGGTGACTTCAACTGCGTTGGTCGTGCCCACGGTTCTAATCGTTGGGGGTGCTGGTTTTTTTCTGACAAAAATGCTGATGCCGGTAAATCCGTTGCTCACCCCACCCAAACCTGGCAGCTTTTTAGCTGAGCAAAATTTTTATTTTGAAACAACATGCAAGCCGGGTCCTGTTAAATATCAAGAGATACCGCACTATCGCATCACCTATCGATTCAATGGGAAAGTGCAATCCGCCTTAGTGAAATACGATCCAGGTGAACGCATAACGCTCAACGCACAAGGCCGCCCGATCAATGAAATAGCTGCAGCAGACAACAATAAGAAAAACTGAATTCGTGGTTGGCTTAAAGAGCAAACCGAACGCAAGCGGACTCAGCACCCGTATGGGACATCAACCAAGCGTCGCGTCCTAGGCTCGCCCAGTCCTGCTGGCCCAACATGAGTCGCCTAACCTCACCTTCTTTCAAGTGCAGATCAACCTCGACATGAAGAGGATCAACGAGGTAGTGGCG
>JBEDEU010000019.1:0-16398 GCA_041175585.1 Pseudomonadota bacterium
GCCACGTAAAATCTGGATGGTCTGAGCGACCGAAGGCTCCACCACATCAACTTTCTGAAAACGACGTGACAGCGCAGCGTCCTTCTCGAACACACCGCGAAACTCGGTGTAGGTTGTCGCGCCAATACAGCGCAACTGACCCGATGACAAAGCAGGCTTAAGAAGGTTGGAAGCATCTAACGTACCACCAGAGGCAGAACCCGCTCCGATCAAGGTGTGAATCTCGTCGATAAACAAAATGGCTTGAGGATTATTGCGTAATTGCTTGAGCACACCCTTGAGACGTTGCTCAAAATCGCCGCGATATTTTGTCCCAGCAAGCAAAGCGCCCATATCCAAGGAGTACACCTGAGCATCCTGCAGAACCTCGGGCACCTCGCCCTGGGTAATCCGGTAGGCGAGTCCTTCAGCAATAGCTGTCTTACCAACACCAGCCTCACCCACCAACAATGGATTGTTCTTACGCCGACGGCAAAGCGTTTGAATCACACGCTCCACTTCGTACTCGCGTCCAATCAAGGGATCAATGCGCCCCGCGGTTGCAGCGGCGTTCAAATCTTGGGTGTACAAATCTAGAGGAGATTGCTTGGGTTCGCCTTGCTGCTCTTCAGCGCCACCCTGCTGTTCTTTGCTAGTTGCAGGTGCATCGCTAGACGCTTGTTTGCTGATGCCGTGCGACAGAAAATTGACGACATCCAAGCGCGATATGCCCTGCTGTTGCAGGTAATACACCGCGTGCGATTCCTTCTCACCAAAAATCGCAACCAAAACATTCGCACCCGTCACAGGCTTTTTAGACGCACCACCTGCGGATACGTGCATGATCGCGCGCTGAATCACGCGCTGGAATCCAAGCGTGGGCTGCGTATCGACCTCGGCCCCAGCTGGAATAACGGGCGTGTTGTCCGTGATGAACTTACGCAGGTTTGCGCGAAGTTCATCCATGTTCGCCGCGCAAGCACGTAACACTTCAATAGCGGCAGCGTTGTCCAGAAGCGAGAGCAGCAAATGCTCAACGGTGATGAACTCGTGGCGCGCAGAACGCGCCTCAACAAATGCCATATGCAGACTTACTTCAAGCTCTTGGGAAATCACATTTCCTCCGACATTCTTTCAATTTGTAACACCGCTGATCTGCATTCTATGCTTTTCAGAAACGAATAATCGAACGGCACGTAAAAACCTTTTTTCTTACTCGGAATACCCTGCACAAATCCGTTCAAATTTTTCCTAAGAATCACCGGCAGGCTCCATCACACACTGCAAAGGGTGTTGGCGTGCACGGGCGAACTGCGCGACCTGAGCAATACGGCTCGCCGCAATATCGTGCGGGTAAACCCCACAGATACCCTTTCCTTCGTGGTGTACTTGCAACATGATGCGCATTGCCTCTTCATGTCCCTTGCCAAAGAACTTTTGAAGCACCTGCACCACGAACTCCATCGGGGTGTAATCATCATTGAGCAAAATGACCTTGTACATAGGGGGCGGAGCCGTTTTGGCGGCCTGTTTTTCCACGACAAGATCTGGGGGTAAGGACGTGCGTGTAGCCATAAGGGGGAAACGGTTTTAAAGATAAAAAAATAGGTTTTTTTGTAACAAACTTGGTTAGAAACCCGCAAACTGAGGCAGGTGTTAGGCAAACCGATACTTGACGAATTCACCAAACCTGCCCAATATCTCTACACACTCAAGAACTTTTGGGTGCTTGGATATCAAATACTTGAGCTTACGGCATCATCATAATCTCGAGTGTGCGATTTGATTTGTACAAACTTAAGAAGAGGCAGTCGGCATGTCAGATTCGACGAGTAATGGCCCTAAGGTCACCGGAACAGTTAAGTGGTTTAACGACGCGAAAGGTTTCGGGTTCGTAACACCGGACGATGGTGGTGAGGACTTGTTTGCGCACTTTTCGGCAATTCAGATGAATGGCTTCAAAACTCTGAAGGAAGGCCAAAAGGTTGCATTCGAAGTTACACAAGGCCCCAAAGGCAAACAAGCAACAAATATTACTGCTGCTTGATACATAAGGGGTGAATAACCCCTCGGATACTGTTGATGTGTAAATGGCTCTGCCTTTCCAGACAGCGCGGCCTTAGGGTTGCGCTGTTTTCGTTACTTGTCACACTCACTACGGTCGCCTCACTTCCTTTTGCGAGTGCACAGCCGATTGCGCCCTTACCCGTTAAGCAATTAACTGCCGGTATGCATGTGATTCGTGCCGAGGTCGCGTCCAATAACGAGACTCGCTCCAGAGGCTTGATGTACCGCAAAGAGCTCGCACCCAATGGTGGAATGCTTTTTGTCTTTGAGCAGCCCGCTGTGCAATGTTTCTGGATGCGTAACACCCTTATTCCCCTGTCGATTGCCTTTATGACCGATGATGGAACGATCACCAACATCGCCGACATGGCTCCTATGACAGAAAACTCCCATTGCTCGAGCGCCCCCGTGCGGCTCGCACTTGAAATGGAACAAGGCTGGTTCGCCAAGCGCGGCATCACCGCAGGCAAAAAAATAGGCGGATTGCAATAATCCGCCTAGCCTCACCCAGTTGAGCGTTTAAACGCGCTCAACCACCAGCGCAATGCCCTGTCCCACACCAATGCACATTGTGCACAGACCGTAACGGCCTCCAGTTTGCTCGAGTTGATGCACCGCAGTCATTACTAAGCGCGCACCACTCGCACCTAACGGATGTCCCAAGGCAATCGCGCCACCGTTGGGATTGACGCGGGGGTCATTGTCCGCAATTCCAAGCATCCGCAATACAGCCAACCCTTGAGCGGCAAAGGCCTCGTTCAATTCGATGACATCCATCTGCGACATCTTCAATCCGGTCATGGCCAGCACTTTCTCAGAGGCAGGTGCAGGTCCGATCCCCATGATCCTTGGTTCGACACCAGCAGTTGCCATGGCGACAACGCGCGCGCGCGGCTTGAGCCCATGTTGACTTGCCGCTTTTTCGCTTGCGATCAGCATCGCGACAGCACCATCATTGACACCAGACGCGTTGCCCGCAGAGACCGACCCACCCTCACGTACGACACCTTTGAGCTTCGCCAACGCCTCTAGACTCGTCTGGCGCGGATGCTCATCGCGGGACACCACGATGGGATCGCCCTTCTTTTGTGCGATCGACACCTTAACGATTTCGCTATCAAAAAATCCAGATTTTTGAGCTGCTGCTGTTTTTTCCTGGCTTGCCATCGCGAACAAATCTTGGTCTTCGCGAGAGATCTTGAATTGATCTGCAACATTCTCTGCAGTCTCTGGCATCGAATCTACGCCATACTTCGCTTTCATCAACTTATTAACGAACCGCCACCCAATCGTCGTATCAAAAATCGATGCGCTACGCGAGAAAGCAGAGTCTGCTTTCCCCATGACAAACGGCGCACGGGTCATGCTCTCAACACCGCCGGCCAACATCAACGAAGCATCACCCGCGCGAATCGCACGCGCGGCTGTGCCAACTGCATCCATACCTGAACCACAGAGCCGATTGATCGTGCCGCCAGGCACAACATCAGGCAGTCCTGCAAGCAAGGTGGCCATACGAGCAACGTTTCGGTTGTCCTCACCTGCCTGGTTTGCGCACCCCATCAGCGCATCATCGAGCTTGCTCCAATCAACCTTTGTATTGCGCACGGCCAGTTCGCGTATCGCAATCGACAGCAAATCATCTGGACGTACGGACGCCAAGGCGCCACCATATCGACCAAATGGCGTGCGGATTGCATCACAAATAAAAGCATCGATTGCCATGACGGGTTCCCCTTTGTTGTAAGAATTTTCAATTGAGGAATCTTAGCGCATCAGACAAAAAAAATGCCGGCACGAGGCCGGCATCGTCGGTGCAGAGAATGCTTAGCCGAAATTCTTAGCAGCGAACGACCAGTTCACGAGATTCCAGAAGCTCTCGAGGTACTTTGGACGTGCGTTACGGAAATCGATGTAGTAAGCGTGTTCCCAAACGTCACAGGTCAACAAAGGCACGTCAGCCGTTGTCAAAGGCGTTGCTGCATTGCTGGTGTTAACGATATCCACCGAGCCATCAGGCTTCTTAACAAGCCATGTCCAACCAGAACCGAAGTTACCAGCGGCAGACTTGTTAAAAGCCTCTTTGAAAGCAGCAACGCTGCCCCACTTGGCGTTGATCGCATCAGCAAGCTTGCCTGTTGGCTCTCCGCCGGCATTAGGAGCCATGCTGTTCCAGTAGAACGTGTGGTTCCAGATCTGCGCAGCGTTGTTAAACACGCCACCCGAGGACTTCTTCACGATTTCTTCCAGCGAAGCCGACTCAAACTCGGTGCCGGGAATCAAATTGTTCAGGTTGGTGACGTATGTCTGATGGTGTTTGCCGTAGTGGAACTCAAGCGTTTCTTTCGAAATGATCGGTGCCAGGGCGTCCATGGCGTAGGGCAAAGGTGGAAGTGTATGGGCCATTGCTGCAAATCCTCTTGAAGGTAGGTAAAACGAACAGGCTGACCATATTGTATCGGACGGAAGATGCTGCGGCGCACATTCCATAATGCGCCAAGGGTTAAGGGTCAGCGGCCCTTACGCATCCGCCTGATGAATACTTTCAACCTGTACGGCTAAGTGACCTTCTGACAAGGTCACATCAAGCTGCGTGCCGATTTTGAGGCTTGCGGCTTTACGCACAATGTCACCCTGCTCCGTGCGCACAATCGCATATCCCCGTGCCAGCGTGTGAGAAGGACTAAGCGCCCGTAACTGTGCCTGCACGCCGGCTAACCTCGTCGCCGTGTTGACGGTCTGACGCTGCTGCGCTGCAACCATGGCGCGTGCCGCGCGTGCGAGTCGTGCGTGCCGTAGTTCCAAATTCGGCAACTGCGTCTGTAAACGATCATGCATCCGGCCGGCCAAGACTTGCTTGCGTTGCGTCGATTGTTGCCACGCTGCCTGCAAACGAAACTTTAGTCCGCTCAAGCGTTCAGCTTGATGGACTAGACGCTCGCCTGGTGACACCACACCCGCCGCAGCGCGATCTAGGCGTTGCGCTAGCCGCTCAAGCTTACGCTGCACCTCTCGATTGAGTTGGCTCGCCAAGTTCTCAATGTCGGCCAATAATGAGGCGCGCGTCATACAAACAAGCTCTGCAGCGGCTGTCGGAGTGGGCGCACGGACATCAGCAACAAAATCCGCGATCGTGAAATCTGTTTCGTGACCAACACCTGAGACCACCGGCAAAAGACTGGAAGCAATATCCCGGGCGAGCCCTTCGTCGTTAAAGCTCCACAAGTCCTCAATGCTGCCACCACCACGCACTAACAACACGACATCAACCTCTTGCCGATCATTAGCCTGAGCCAAGGCCTGTCGCAATTGCAGGGCGGCATCCCCACCCTGCACAGCTGCTGGGTAGATCACAACAGACAGGTGAGGCGCCCGGCGGGCCAGAGCGGTCAATACATCCCGCAAGGCGGCAGCAGCTAAGGACGTGACAATCCCCACCGCACGCGGGTAAAGAGGCAGCGACCGTTTTTGCTCGGGATCAAACAAGCCCTCGGCCTCGAGCTTGGCTTTTAGCGCAACAAAGGCCTCAAACAACGAACCCAAGCCGGCCCGCCGCATCTGATCAACTTGAACTTGGTATTCACCACGTGCCTCGTATAACGTGACTCGCCCGCGAATTTCAACGGAATCGCCGGATCTCGGGGAAAAACCGACCGCGGAGGCACGCCCCCTGAACATGACCGCGCGAACGGAGGCCGCGTCATCCTTAAGTGTGAAATACCAATGTCCCGAAGCCGCTGGGGTGAAGTTAGAAATCTCACCGCGCACCCAACTCACATCGAAGCTCTGCTCAAGCAAACGCGAAACAGCGCGATTTAACTCGCTAACTGACAAAATATCCCGCGTCTGGCCTAGGTTTTCGGTCTGAAATTCTTTATTCATGGGGCTCTTGAAGGGGGATATGTCCACAAACGCAATAAAATTGGATTAAGTCATTGTGACATAATAAAAACTAGCCACACGTACCAAACTCAATTACAATTTCATCATAACCAATTGAATTAATTGAACTAATTACACACACCCCGAAAATTGCTCATTTTTTGAGCAACAAAGGGAAACCCAACGTTTTCCGTCATTTCCAAAGATACGCACATAATTATCCACAACTTCTGTGGATAGATTTATCCCCCCTCCCACGAGGTAAGTTTTGCATTCAATCGTTATTCAAGCAGGTTGGCCAATTTGGCTCTTAATTCTAGTTTCGATCGCTGGATTAGCGATCGTCATCGAGCGCTCGCTCAGCCTCCAAAGCCGACGCATTGCTCCGCCAGAGCTCACAAATCAAGTACTCCAAATGGTACGTGCCCAAGCCGACCAACCCGAAGCGATTGAAAAACTTCGTAAGTCATCGCCGCTGGGTCAAATCCTTGCAGAGCTGCTCAGCCATCGCGAGCTCCCCGAAAACGAGCGTCGCATGGTGGTCGAGGACGCAGGCCGGGATGTGGCCTTTCAGCTTGAGCGCTATCTTGCTGCCTTGGCAACTGTCGCCACAATTGCCCCTTTACTTGGACTCTTCGGAACCGTTGTTGGCATGATCGAAATATTCGCAGCCTACCGGCCAGATGGCTCGGATCCGACCGAACTGGCGCGCGGCATCTCGATTGCGCTCTACAACACAGGTTTTGGTATTTTGATTGCGATTCCAGCGGTCATCGCACACCGGCATTTCAAATCACGTGTCCAGACTCTGCTCAATCAGATGGAACAGTCTGCCCGTCGCGTCGCGGCGAGCCTGCGCTAAGGCACGAGCTCCATGAACTTTCGAAAAGCTGACCTGAGCGACGACGGCCCAGACATCAATCTCATTCCCCTGATTGATGTGTTGTTGGTGATGCTGATTTTTTTGGCGGCTACAACAACATTTACTCGACAACAAGCATTGAAGATCAACTTGCCTCAAGCAAACGCAGAGGCAAGCGATACAGCACCCATTGAGCTCGCCATCTCCCAAGATGGACGGTTTGCAGTGGCGGGCCAACTGGTGTCGAGTAACGAACTAGCCGCCGCACTCAAACTAGCGGGACAACGCGTTGATCAACCAGTCGTTTTAATCAAAGCAGACAGTCTTGCCGCCCACCAATTCGTGGTTTTTGCGATGCAAGCCTCGCGCGAAGCTGGCATCGGACGTGTTCACTTCGCAACACAGGCGCGCGATTGAATAGGCTTGCCCCGCGCTTGCGTCTTGTCCGGTGGCTACATCATCAGTGGCTACACAAGGGTACCTGGGCGTGGCTGATGGCGCCTTTCGCCTTGCTGACATTCGTCATCTTGGCCGTCCGTCGTCTAGTTTTACGTTCGATCGCCGCGCACTCTGCACGCCCTCCTGTCCCCGTCATCGTTGTGGGCAACATTTACATCGGCGGTACGGGTAAAACACCTGTCGTAATCGCATTGCTTGCGCTGCTTCGCGCTAAAGGCTGGCACCCAGGCGTCATTAGCCGCGGCTATGGCGTCCAAGCCGGACCAGCCGCATTGACCGGTTGTGGTGTCTTAGACGCAGCACGCTTTGGTGACGAGCCTGCACTTATTTCGCTGGAGGCTGACGTGCCTGTATCGGTGCACCCCAACCGACGTCTTGCTTGGCAAGCCCTGTTAAAGCACTACCCTCAAACCGATGTCATTGTGTCCGATGATGGGCTGCAGCACGCAACGCTCATGCGCGATGTCGAACTTGTGGTTCAAGATACGCGTGGTGTGGGTAATGGGTGGTTGTTGCCTGCTGGGCCGTTGCGCGACCCCCCTTCAAGACTGCGCTCTATCGACGCGCTAATTACGCGACGCACGCACACAGAGCGCGCCACGCCAAGCGGCGGACTCGCCCCAAAAGAACTTGCGGCGACAATGCTCATTTCGGGTTTCAAGCAATTGACGAGTGGGCAGCTGCTCAGCCCGGATGAATTCGTTGCACGCTGTGTAAACCAGACACTTGCCGCGTATGCCGGCATCGGTGCGCCTGAGCGTTTTTTTTCTGATCTTCGTGCACTTGGCTTAGGATTGGAACTCACCACAGCGTTACCCGACCACCACCTGTTTAACGCCTCAACGCTCCATGCACCTGAGGCCGATATCGTCATCATCACGTCCAAAGACGCCGTGAAGTGCAATACCCTATCCGACAGCAAAATTTGGGTCGCTCAAGTACACCTTGTGTTCTCCGATCCGCTTTTCGATGTATGGCTAGACGAGCGACTCTCTCACGTACAGACAGCACTACTTTGAGTGTTTACAATACCGCCATGCAAACTCGCTTACTTGATCTCCTCGTGTGCCCTCTCTGCAAGGGACGGCTATATCCAAACTCAGACCACACAGAACTGGTCTGTCGCGTAGATCGGCTGGCATACCCGGTCCGAGATGGTGTGCCTGTCATGCTTGAGGCTCAAGCACGCACGCTGTCAGCGCAAGAACCTGACTTCCCCGCCTAAGCGCTAAGCCATTTTCATGCGCGCCTTTACTGTCATTATTCCCGCCCGTTACGCTTCGAGCAGACTCCCGGGAAAAATGCTGGCAGATATAGCTGGCAAACCGATGATCATTCGAGTCGCCGAACAGGCAGCAAAATCACAGGCAAATCGCGTCGTCGTCGCAACCGACCATCATTCAATCGCTCAAGCCTGCCAAGCCCACAGTGTCGAATGCCTCATGACCCGAGCGGCGCATCCCTCCGGCACTGATCGCATTGCAGAGGCTGCGGCCGCCCTATCGCTTGACGACAATGCAATTGTCGTCAATGTTCAGGGAGACGAGCCCTTAATCGACCCGGCACACATTGATCAAGTTGCAGCACTATTAGCGTCAGACAGCACCGCTGCGATCGCAACGTGCGCGGCCCCGATTGCCGATGCAGAAGCCTTGTTCAACCCCAATGTTGTGAAGGTCGTTTGCGACCGGCAGGGTCGTGCCTTGTATTTTTCGCGTGCGCCTATCCCCTGGCACCGCGATGCGCTTGCCACGGGTGCCCGCATCCTGGCGCCCAACCTCCCTGCCAAGCACCATATCGGTCTGTACGCCTTACGGGTCAGTTTCCTTAAAGTATTCCCTACTCTCGCGCCCGGCACACTTGAACAAATCGAGTCCCTGGAGCAGTTACGCGCGATGGAGCACGGCTACGCAATCGCGGTTTTGCCCCTGGCGAGCCACCCAGGTGCCGGTGTTGACACCCCCCCCGACTTGGAACGCGTGCGACGAATCCTCGAACAGCGCCGCACTCCCTCAGGGTAAGCGCTTAGAGCAACCCTCTGCACCCCCTGCTGCAATGCGGCATAATATCAACCGTCCTCATTATTTAATGCTTCAGGAGTTCACATGCGTCTCATCCTGCTTGGACCCCCAGGCGCCGGCAAAGGTACGCAAGCGGCGTTCATCACTGAACACTACGGTATTCCACAAATCTCGACCGGAGATATGTTGCGCGCAGCCGTCAAGGCTGGCACGCCTCTAGGCGTGGCCGCAAAAAAGATCATGGATGCTGGCGGCCTTGTCTCTGATGACATCATCATTGGCCTGGTGAAAGACAGATTGCAACAAGCTGACTGTCAATCCGGTTATTTGTTTGACGGCTTTCCGCGCACCATCCCGCAGGCTGATGCACTCAAGCACGCAAATGTTGGACTGGATTTCGTTGTCGAGATCGCCGTTCCTGAAGAAGATATCATCGAGCGCATGAGTGGACGACGCGTCCACCCCGCCAGCGGTCGTAGCTACCACGTACGCTTCAACCCACCCAAAGTCGCAGAAAAAGATGATCTGACGGGCGAACCCCTCGTTCAACGTGACGATGACAAAGAACAAACTGTTCGTCATCGCCTGCAAGTCTATCGCGATCAAACACGTCCGCTCGTCGACTACTACTCAGCTTGGGCATCCACTGACGCCAAAGCACCTCGATACCGCAAGGTTGAGGGCGTAGGCTCTGTGGACGAAATCAAGAATAAAATTTTCAGAGCACTCGCGTAACGCCAAGGCTTCACAAAAACATATGGATATCAAAAATAAAGTCTTTATCGTCACCGGTGGCGCCTCTGGATTAGGCGCTGGCACGGCCAGAATGCTCACCCAACAGGGCGCGCGCGTTTTATTGGCCGACGTACAAGACGAGGCAGGTCAAGCTCTCGCAACTGAACTCGGTCAGCGTTACATTCACTGTGATGTCACTCAAGAAAAAGATGCACAAGCAGCGGTCGCTGCGGCGCTCGAACTGGGCAAACTGTTCGGTCTGGTGAACTGTGCTGGCATTGCGCCTGCGGCAAAGACCGTCGGCAAAAACGGTGCACATCCGCTTGATATGTTTCAAAAAGTGATCAGCATTAACCTGATCGGAAGCTTCAACATGATTCGTGTTGCAAGCGACGCCATGAGCAAAAATGATCCGGAGCCAACTGGCGAACGCGGCGTATTGATCAACACTGCGTCCGTTGCCGCGTACGATGGTCAAATCGGCCAGGCTGCTTACTCAGCATCAAAAGCAGGCGTCGTTGGCATGACCTTGCCCATCGCACGAGATCTGGCGCCACTGGGAATTCGCTGCTGCACCATTGCTCCAGGGATTTTCGGCACACCGATGATTTTTGGTATGCCACAAGCGGTACAAGACTCGCTCGCGGCGAGTATTCCGTTCCCCTCAAGACTCGGACGTCCAGACGACTACGCAAAGCTGGTCCATCAAATCGTCACCAACGAGATGCTCAACGGCGAAACCATTCGTCTCGACGGTGCAATTCGCCTCGCGCCTAGATGAGCCTGCTGCGCGCCGCAGCCACCGTCAGCAGCTTCACGCTGCTTTCACGGATCACGGGCTTGGCGCGCGACATTATCATTGCGCGGACGTTTGGCGCAGGCGCGCTCACTGATGCATTTTGGGTTGCGTTTCGCATCCCAAATCTCTTGCGCAGACTCTTTGCAGAGGGTGCGTTCGCTCAGGCCTTCGTGCCCATCCTGGGGCAAGTTCGTGCCGAACACGCAGATCAACCGGAGGCGGTGCGAGCCCTACTAGATCGCGTTGCTCTCACACTCTTTCTCGTCCTGTCACTCATCACCCTAATTGGCGTCATCGGCGCACCTTGGGTTGTCATGGCGATGGCAAGCGGGCTCACCAACCCAGCACGCGCGGCAGAGTTCGACGCAGCGGTCTGGATGACGCGACTGATGTTCCCTTACATTATCTGCATGTCGCTCGTCGCCTTTGCCTCCGGCGTGCTAAACACTTGGCGTAAGTTCGCTGTACCGGCATTCACGCCGGTGCTGCTAAACCTCTCTGTGATTGGCAGCAGCATTTTGCTCGCGGGTTATCTTCCACAACCCATCTACGCACTTGCAGTCGGTGTCATGATCGGGGGCATCGCACAGTTTGGCGTGCAGTGGTGGGCGCTCTCGCGCCTACAACTCAGACCACGCTTGCTCAGTCCGATCGGCCCCGCGCTCAAAGACCCAACAGTTCGACGCATCATGCGTCAAATGTTACCCGCCACGCTCGGGGTCTCGGTCGCACAGATCTCGCTTCTAATTAATACCAATATCGCGACCTGGCTTACGCCAGGTAGTGTCACCTGGCTCTCTTTCGCTGACCGCTTGATGGAGTTTCCGACCGCGTTAATTGGCGTTGCTCTTGGTACCGTCCTGCTACCGAGCTTAAGCAAAGCTAACGTCGACCCGGATAAAACACAATACAGCCAGCTGCTTGACTGGGGTCTACGCTTGGTGCTCGTGCTCGGGTTACCTGCCGCGTTGTGCATGATCCTCATGGCTGATGCAATGGTTGCCACGCTTTTTCACTACGGTGCATTCACCGGTGCCGACGTGATGCAAACCCGAACAGCAGTGATGGCCTATTCAGCAGGCTTGATCGGCCTGTTAGCCGTGAAAATTCTTGCGCCCGGCTTTTATGGCAAGCAAGATATCCGCACACCCGTCAAAATTGCCATCGTCATACTGTGTTGCACCCAACTGTTTAACTTAGTTTTAGTACCGTGGCTTGCGCATGCTGGTTTAGCACTAGCGATCGGGCTGGGCGCATGTCTGAATGCGTTGGCACTTTTCGTAGGACTGCGTCGACGAGGCATTTACCAACCTGGTACCGGCTGGTTAGCATTTTTTACTAAACAAATCTTTGCCTTGCTATGCATGGCCGTCCCGCTTTGGTTCGCGGCCCAACGGATCGACTGGCTGGCGCTTCAGTCCACTCCCGTGATCCGAATCGGCCTATTAGCTGCGGTTTTAGGGGTTGGCGCGCTGGTTTATCTACTAGCCTTAGCGCTTTTAGGGATAAGACCGAGCCACTTCAGGCGGGCCCCGACATAACAAGTAATTAGCGCATAAGTCTGTTCAGCTAGAAAAACACAAAATAGATTTGGCAATTCAGGCACTTAGTGCTATGATTGCTGGCTTAGATTCTTTACCACTGTAATTTTTACCACAGCAACTTAATAAGACAGATCATTCATGGCAAATACCGCCCAAGCCCGCAAACGTGCACGTCAATCCGTCGTTCGCAACCAGCACAACTCGAGCCTGCGCTCAATGCTGCGTACCGCTATCAAGCGCGTTCGCACCGCGATCGAGTCTGGCGACAAAGCTGCTGCATCGGCTGTGTTGCAAAAAGCAACTAGCGTGATCGACAGCGTGGCTGACAAAAACATCATCCACAAAAACAAAGCAGCTCGTCACAAGAGCCGCTTGTCCGCAGCGATCAAATCGCTCGCCTAAGTAAGGTGTGCCGCGTTCGCGCGGCAGTATAGTTTTGTAGATCACGGGCACGTCAGTGCTCGCTGTGTACTAGTAGTCAAGCAGCCCTTCTGGGCTGTTTTGTTTTTTGTCGCGACACTACCCTGTTATTTCACCTCGATTCAATGGTTCGACTCTCATGACAAAACCTCGCATTCTGCAAATCGGCTCCTATGCAGGCCACCCACCGGCCGATGCCGAAATCGCTAGCAAATACGACGTGCTTCAGTACTGGAAAGCGGCGGATCAAGATGCGTTTTTGCGCGAGCATGCGCAAGACATTGAAATCATCGCCACCTCTGCCAATCACGGCTGCAATGCAAAGGTGATTGCAGCACTACCTAAGCTACGCGCTATTTGCAGCTGGGGGGTTGGTTACGACACTATCGACATCGATGCAGCGCGCGCGCGCAAGATTCTAGTGAGCAACACACCCGACGTACTCAATGATTGCGTCGCTGATTTGGCTTGGGGCCTCTTGATCGCAGCCTGCCGCAACATCGCTTGGGGTGATCGGTTTGTGCGTGCAAACAACTGGGAAAACAAAGTGGGCAGCCTTACTCTCGGCACCCGTGTCAGCGGCAAAAAACTGGGTGTAGTCGGTCTTGGACGCATTGGCGAGGCCATTGCGCGCCGAGGTCTAGGCTTTGACATGGAAGTGGCCTACCATAATCGCAGTGCTCGCAAAGACGTTGACTACCGCTACATCGACTCATTAGTCGAACTAGCCCGCTGGAGCGACTTCCTGGTCATCGCGACCGTAGGCGGTCCCAGCACCAAAGGTTTGATTAATGAAGAGGTACTTCGCGCTTTAGGCCCTAAAGGGATTGTCGTGAACATCGCTCGCGGGACGGTGATCGACGAAGAAGCGATGGTCCGCCTCCTAGCCGAAGGCGCGCTCGGAGGCGCCGGACTCGACGTCTTTGAAAAAGAGCCTAAGGTTCCAGATCAACTCAAGACGATGAACAACGTGGTTTTGATGCCGCACGTCGCAAGCGCCACGCATGAAACCCGTCGCGCCATGACAGATTGCATGCTGAGCAACATCGAGGAGTTCTTGCGCAGCGGAAAGGTCTTGACTGAGATCGTTTAATGCTCACGCGTGACTGCAAGCACCCTCAGCCGTGTCGACTGAGGGGATCTTCTGTCAGATCACGTTTGGTCTGAAGCTGGTTGTCTGTGGCAAAGTCTTGCACAAATTTCCAGGCGAGCGGTTCAAGCTGTCTTAGACGTTCATCCACCACAACGCAGCGCATACCGTCTAAAGTACTCGGCACAGCGTAAGGTGAGTAAGAAAGATGCCCGCCTAACGTGGCAGGTGGACGATAAGGGGCAAGTACGCCGGCCAACCGTTCAGCCCAGTCACTGGGGCGAAAAGTATTGCCAGAGTTTGTAACGCCATAAATGACGAAATAGCGGACTTCAGATGTCATGCACAACCCGTATCGCCGAAATCAAGGCCCGCAAACTTCTGATCCACAAGCCTGTGTTCTAGATTGTATATGATTGATGTTTTACACCTTCCAAAGCAATCCAGCTTTGGAGGCATTTTCACCAAGGAGTCACGACAATGAGTTCAGCCATTTCAAATACGTACGGCCGTCTACCAGTCGCCTTTACACACGGTAAAGGTGTTTGGCTTTGGGACACGAATGGCCGACGTTATCTGGATGCGATGGCTGGCATTGGTGTGTCTTGTTTGGGTCACGATCATCCAAAACTGGTCGCTGCAATCAGCGAACAGGCTGCTCGTGTCATCCACACATCCAACCTCTACCAAGTTCCGCAGCAAGAGGCCCTCGCCAAGCGGATCAATGAAATTGCGAACACGACTGAAGTCTTGTTTGGAAATAGCGGCGCCGAAGCCAACGAAGCTGCGATCAAACTCGCCCGTTACTACGGCTACAAAAAGGGTAACGATCTGCCTACGATCATCACCATGGAGTCATCCTGGCACGGTCGCACACTCGGCACCCTGGCTGCTACAGACAGCGAGAAGGCACGCACTGGCTTTGGACCCCTCCCCGAAGGTTTTGTGAAGGTCAAATATAACGACCTCGAAGCTGTACGCAGCGCCGGCGACAAAGAGCCGCGCGTGGTCGCCGTCTTGCTCGAGGTCCTTCAAGGTGAAGGCGGTATCCGCCCCTCTGATATTGCCTATATGAAAGGCTTGCGTAAGCTATGCGATGAGCGTGGCTGGCTCATGATGATTGACGAGGTGCAGTCTGGGATCGGACGTACAGGAAAATGGTTGGCGCACCAATGGGCAGACATCCTGCCTGACGTTATTGTGCTCGCCAAAGGCTTGGGTGGTGGCGTGCCGATTGGCGCCATTGCCGCACGTGGACCTGCTGCGGGCGTCCTCGGCCCTGGTAGTCACGGGACAACCTTTGGTGGCAGTCCACTGGTCTGCGCCGCCGGCCTGGCCACACTAGGCGCACTTGAATCAGAAAAGCTGCTTGAAAACGCAGCAACTGTCGGCGCCCACCTCAAAGCAGGCCTCGAGAACGCCTTAAAAGGCACCCCAGGCGTGATCGAAGTGCGCGGCCAGGGTCTCATGCTAGGCATTGAGCTCGAGAAACCCTGCGGCGTTTTAGTGGGTCGTGCGCTCGAAGCCGGGCTCCTGATCAACGTCACGCGTGACCGGGTCGTCCGTATGCTGCCCCCCCTGCTGATCAACAAGAGCGAAGCTGACGAGATCGTCAAGATTCTCGTTCCCCTAATTAAGGCGTTTAACGCCGAGCAGTAACCGTCAACCGCTTGCCTGACTCGGCTTATACAAAAGCCTAGCCGGGCAAGCGGTGACAGACAAACCTATCGAGTGCATTATGTCTAACGCCACTACAACTGGGCAGCTGCGGCATTTCTTGCAGTTCAATGATTTTTCCCGCGATGAAATTTTGCACGTGTTCGAGCGTGCCAAGATCATCAAAGATAAGTTCAAGCGTTATGAACCATATCGCCCCTTGCATGACCGCACTTTGGCGATGGTGTTCGAAAAGGCCAGCACGCGCACACGCGTATCCTTCGAAGCTGGCATGTATCAAATGGGTGGCTCCGTCATCCATTTGACGACAACCGATTCGCAATTAGGTCGTTCCGAACCGATCGAAGATACTGCACGCGTCATTTCACGGATGGTTGATATCGTGATGATTCGCACTTTCGAGCAAACGCGCATCGAGCGGTTCGCAGCGCATTCGCGCGTGCCAGTCATCAATGGATTGACCAATGAGTTTCATCCATGCCAGATTCTGGCTGACATTTTCACTTTCATTGAAAACCGTGGCAGCATCACCGGCAAAACAGTCGCTTGGGTTGGCGATGCGAACAATATGGCCTACACCTGGCTGCAAGCGGCCGAGCTCCTTGGTTTTACCTTGAACGTATCCGCGCCAGCTGGCTACCGACTTGAAGCTGAGCGTATTGCAGGCGCCTCCTCTGGAACCCTGAAAGAGTTCAGCGATCCCTTAGAAGCCTGCAAGGGTGCACACCTCGTGACCACCGATGTCTGGACGAGCATGGGATATGAAGCAGAGAATGAACAGCGTCGCAAAGCCTTTGCAGATTGGTGTGTAGATCAGGAAATGATGGCAGCAGCTGCCCCAGACGCTCTGTTTATGCACTGCC
>JBEDEU010000020.1:0-16183 GCA_041175585.1 Pseudomonadota bacterium
GAGAGTAGCGGTCTAAGGCGTCGATTAAAGCGAAGAGCTGACGAATGTCACGCGAATAGTGTGTCAACATCCACTCCAGCACCTCGGAAGAAAGCGGTAAGCCTTGCTGTTTCGCATAGGTCGAGAGCGCTTCGGATTTGTCGGCATCTGAGAGCGGCTCAAGTCGAAACACAAGGTCCCAGCCTAAACGGGTACGTAAATCTTCGCGCAAAGACATCGAAAGCGGTGCGCGGTCCCCAGTGACGACGATCGCGAAGGCAGATGTCGTGGATGCTAGCTCTCGCCATCGATTGTACAGGGCAAACACAGCGGCCTGCTGCGCAGCATCGAGGTCCTGAATATCGTCTACTGCGATGACTTCGGCGGCTTTTTCGAGGGTTGGGTTCGTTGCCAAGGCCATTATGGCCGTGGCCGAAGTGCCTGCACCTAGTAAAAGGGTCGGTCTGGCGCCAGCGATTGCCCGCAGCAGATGGCTGCGCCCGGAGCCTGGTGGCCCCCACAGATACAGCGCTCGCCCACGTTCTAGGCCCGCCACAGCGGCTACGGCTGGTGCGTTGGCACCCATAACCGTCGCCTTAAGTGTCGGTCCCTGAGCAGGGATGATTTCCAGAAGTAACTGCCGACTCATCGACTCATCGTAAAATTGGTGAAAATGATGGTTCTAACCCCACAATTGTCACACAACAGCGATTTTTTCCCATGACCCAACCACAAGCTCCTCTGACCTACCGTGACGCCGGCGTCGATATCGATGCGGGCGATGCCCTTGTTGACCGTATTAAACCGATGGCCGCTCGCACTATGCGGGAGGGGGTTTTGGCTGGGATTGGTGGGTTTGGGGCGTTATTTGAGGTTCCCAAGCGCTACAAAGAGCCCGTGCTTGTGTCTGGCACTGACGGCGTTGGCACCAAGCTGAAACTGGCGTTTGATTGGCAACGGCACGACACCGTAGGGATCGATCTGGTTGCAATGAGTGTGAACGATATTTTGGTGCAAGGTGCTGAACCGCTGTTTTTTCTAGATTATTTTGCTTGTGGCAAGCTCTCGGTCGACGTGGCAGCCCAGGTTGTGGGCGGTATTGCCCGCGGCTGTGAACTTTCGGGTTGTGCCTTGATTGGTGGAGAAACCGCAGAAATGCCTGGCATGTACCCCGATGGTGAGTACGATTTGGCTGGCTTCGCTGTTGGTGCTGCGGAGAAGTCCGCTCTGATTGATGGCAAGTCGATCCAGCCTGGCGACGTTGTGTTGGGGCTGGCCTCAAGTGGTGCGCACTCCAACGGTTACTCCTTGTTGCGCAAGATTTTGCATCGTGCTGGAGCAAAGCCAGAGCAGGACTTTTTCGGACAACCTCTTGCTGATGTGGTGATGGCGCCAACGCGGCTCTATGTCAAGCCCGTGCTCGCTGTCTTGAAGGAGTTTGGTCCTAAGGTAAAAGGACTCGCCCACATTACGGGTGGCGGCTTGCTCGATAACGTGCCGCGGATTTTGCAGCCTGGGCTGCAAGCTAAGCTGCAGCGTGATGCGTGGCAAATGCCAAAACTCTTTACGTGGTTGCAACAACAAGGCGGGGTGGCTGACACTGAGATGCACCGCGTCTTTAATTGCGGTGTCGGTATGGTCGTTGTGGTTAGCGCTCAAGATGCGACAGTCATTAGCAAAGCGCTAGCTGCGCAAGGCGAGACGGTCTATAACCTGGGTGTCATCGAGCAATGCCAGGCAACTGATGCGCAGACGGTCGTCGTTTAATCGAGTAGAGCAGCGACGTGCTGGATAACCGTCTCGACTGTAGCCGGCGTGCAGGCTTCGATGGTTTTGCGCTGCGGCAAGCCGCGTAACCAAGTGAGTTGACGTTTGGCGAGCTGTCTGGTGGCTGCGATCGCTTGCAGTCGTGCCTCTGCATAGTCGATTTCGCCGTCTAGCAGGCTCCAAAGCTGTCGATAGCCAACACACCGAATAGAGGGGAGACTTGTGTGCAGGTCTCCGCGATCGTGTAGCGCCTGTACTTCTGGCAAAAGACCTGCCTCAAGCATTGCATCAAAACGTACCGCGATAGTTTGATGCAGAACACTGCGTTCGGTTGGTTCGAGGCTCAGCGTGAGCGTCTTAATCGGTGTGTCTTGCTGAGCCGGGGCGTTGAGTAGAGCCGACATCGGTGTGCCGCTAATGCGCCAGATCTCCAGGGCACGTTGAATGCGCTGGCTATCGTTAGGAGACAATCGCGCTGCAGTCTCTGGGTCGATTTGCGCGAGCTCCGCATGCATGGCCGGCCAGCCCACCTTGACTGCGCGTTGTTCAAGTTCGAGTCTAATTTCTGGATCTGCACCGGGCAAGTCGTTCAGCCCATCGCGTAGGGCTTTAAAGTAAAGCATTGTCCCGCCCGCTAAGAGCGGTATGTTGCCGCGCGCGCGAATTTCTTGAACACAACGTAGGGCATCGCGACGAAAGCTCGCAGCTGAATACGCGTCGAGCGGATCTAGAATATCCAGCAGGTGGTGAGCAGTTTCGCTTTGCTCAGCGCGCGAGGGCTTTGCTGTGCCAATATCCATACCGCGGTAAATGGTCGCGGAGTCAACGTTAATGATTTCAACTGGCCAGCGTGCAGCAATCGCGCGCGCCGCAGCGCTTTTTCCTGACGCGGTTGGGCCCGCCAAGCATATCAACGGCTTTTCTAGATCTCGGTTCATTGACCGCGCAAAAAGAATTTGTCTAGCTCAGACACATTCCAGTGCACCCAGGTTGGGCGGCCATGGTTGCACTGATCCGCGCGCTCTGTTTGTTCCATTTGTCGCAGCAACGCATTCATCTCTTCGATTGTGAGTTGGCGGTTTGCGCGAACTGCGCCATGGCAAGCCATCGTTCCAAGCAGCGTGTTACGTTGTTCAGTGAGTAATTGGCTTGCGCCCACTTGCTCAAGATCGCGCAGTACGCCGCGTGCGAGAGCCTCAAGGTCTCCGCGAGCAAGCAGTGCGGGAACAGAACGCAGGGTCAGAGCTTGTGGCCCTGAAGCTGCCATTTCAAAGCCAAGGGCTGTGAGTTGCTCTTTGCATTCCTCAGCTAGAGCAACTTCTTTGTCGGTGACGCGAAACACGACGGGCACTAAAAGAGTTTGTTGTGGCAAGGCTTGTGTGTCCAGAGCCTGCTTAAGCTGCTCGTAGACGACACGTTCATGCGCTGCATGCATATCGATCAAGGCAAGACCGGAACTTGTCTGGGACAAGATGTAGATGCCGTGCACTTGGGCTAAAGCGCGACCCAATGGCCAGGCGGGAACATCTTGCGCTGCCGGTTGGTAAAGCGTCTCCCATGCGCGCAGGCCTGCTGAGGATCCGGTGGGCTCTCGAAGGTGCAGAGCGGACTGTGAACCTTGCTGCCAAGTTGGCTGCGAAATTGAAGGGGGGGACGAATAGGGACGTGCTGTGTTTTGCACTCCCTCGAAGCTGCTACTGGGTGACCAAGATTGTCCCGTTTGGTTGATTGCGCTCCCAGCGTTTACTTGATGCGCGCCCGCTGTACCCGATAAGGCCTGTGTCACGGTGTGTGACACAAAACGGTGTACTGCGCCTGTATCGCGAAAGCGTACCTCGTGCTTGGCAGGGTGTACGTTTACATCAACCGCGGTTGGATCAATTTGCAAAAACAAGACGAAAGCAGGTTGACGGTCACCGTGGAGCACGTCAGCGTAAGCGCTACGTATCGCATGTGAGACCGTACGGTCGCGCACATGACGACCGTTCACAAAGAGGAATTGACGATCAGCGCGGGCGCGCGCAGCCGTCGGACGAGTAATGACGCCGAGTAATGATATCGGACCGCTTTCGGCATTGACCTCGATACCGTGTTCATTGAATTCGTCGCCCAGTACATCACTGATGCGTTTGAGTGCGGAGGCGGGTAACCATTGCCGTACCGCTCGGTCATTGTGAAACACCCGAAAGCTAACTTCGGGAAATGCCAGCGCGATACGTTCGATGGCGTCAATACAGTGTCCGAACTCTGTTGGTTCGGCGCGCAGAAACTTACGCCGTGCGGGGACCGCATCAAACAGATATTTCACTTCGACGGTCGTGCCTTGGGCGCCAGCTGCGGCGACTGGGCTCGCGCTTCCTGGTGCGAGGCTCCAGGCGTGATCAGCATCACGTGTGCGGGAAATCAGTGTAAGTTGCGAAACCGCAGCAATTGAGGCGAGTGCTTCGCCTCTGAAGCCCATTGAGTGCACCGACTCGAGCTCGTCGAGTGAGGTGATTTTGCTCGTTGCATGACGCGTCAAGGCCAGCGCAAGCTCATCTGGTGGGATGCCAACGCCATCATCGATGACTGCGATACGTCGGATGCCACCGGCTTCGAGGCGAATTTCAACCGACTGTGCCCCCGCGTCGACTGCATTCTCAACGAGCTCCTTGAGCACCGAGGCGGGTCGCTCAATGACCTCACCCGCTGCAATTTGGCTGATGAGTAAGTCGGGAAGGGCGCAGATAGGGCGACGGTTTGGCATGGCAGGCGCAACAAAGGTGAAGCGCCTATTTTAGAACTATGTCGAGGCCCTTGACGCTAAAAGCTACCGTGAGGCGATCAAGTGTGGGTTTGCAACAAAGAAGCGAGTAATGCCGCCGTGCAGTGCCTGTGCAAACTTATCTTGCGAAGCTTGGTTACGCAGCATGCGCTCTTCTTCTGGATTGCTAATAAATGCCGTTTCTACCAAGACGGACGGCATATCCGGTGCTTTGAGCACGGCAAAGCCTGCAGATTCAACCTGTGGCTTGTGCAAACGATAGACGTTTTTTAGTTCGTCGAGCATCCGGGTTGCCAAGTTGGTCGAGTCTTTGATTTGGGCCGTCGTGGACAGATCAAGCAAAATCTTTGCAACGTTCTTATTTTGGACGTTGAGGTTCACTCCGCCAATCAAGTCCGCTGCGTTTTCCTTCTGCGCAAGCCAGCTTGCAGCAGTACTCGATGCGCCTCGGTCAGACAAAACGTAGACTGAGCTGCCTCCTGCTGTTGGTCGCACGAAGGCGTCCGCATGGATGGAAACGAATAAGTCGGCCTTGACGCGTCGGGCTTTTTCAACGCGCACATGTAAGGGTACGAAGTAATCGCCATCACGCGTCAGATAGGCGCGCATACCGGGTGTTGCATCAATGCGTGCCTTCAATTTTTGTGCGATGGCAAGCACGACATCTTTTTCGTAAGTGCCGCCTTTGCCGATTGCGCCAGGGTCTTCGCCACCGTGCCCCGGATCGAGCGCTACGGTAATTGTGCGTCCACGTCGGTTGTTTGGCTGCGGTGCTACCTTGGCTTCGAGTGGTGGTGCAATGGAACTTGGTATGACAGGCGTCGCTGCCATGCCCGAGCCCTTTGGGTTGCGTCCGATGTCTTCAAGAATACGTGCTAATGGATCTTCTTCCATTTTTTGCGGATTCTTTTTTAGAAGCGCAGCGAGTGGATCCTGCGCATTCTTCGGGTACAAATCCAGCACCAGTCTGAACTTGTAATTACCAACAGGTTTGAGCGTAAAGACTTGTGGTGCGATGGCCTGCTTTAAATCGAAAACAATACGTACAACGTTAGAGCGATTCTGCGCGACACGCAGGGATCGAATGTAGGGATCATCAGGTCGGACTTTGCGCACGAGTTCGTTGAGCGCAGGGTTGACATCCATACCCTGAATATCAACGACCATTCTGTGCGGATTTTCAAGGGTGAAATGTTCTGCGCGCAATTCGCTGTCGAGTTCGAGCGTTACACGCGTGTACTCGTCGGCAGGCCAGGTGCGCACGGCAAGCAGTTGCGCAGCCATCGCAATGCGTGGGATAACGGGAAGCAATAAAAGGGTCGTGGCGGCGCCTAACAGGCGACGTCGGCTTAGCGCTCGTTTGTCTGACAGTTGATTGTCAGTAGAGGAGGCAAAGCGTTGATCCATGAAAGCCCTTTTTCTGAATACGCACTAAGTGTGACTAAGCGGCCTAATCCGGCATAACTGAGCTCGATCAATAAGTCTGGATCGCTCAACAAATTGCCTGCGCGCTCTGGCCATTCAATCAAAATCAGCGCGTTGTTTTTAAAGAGATCGCGAAACCCAGCATCTAACCAATCTGCGTCTTCGCTAAATCTATAAAAATCAAGATGATAGAAGTATAAGTTAGAAACTTCATAAGATTCAAGTAGTGCGTAACTTGGACTTTTAATTCGACCAGAAATGCTGCAGTGCCGCAAAAAAGCACGTACAAGTGCAGTCTTGCCGGCCCCTAAGTCACCTTTTAGATGAATACGACCTCCTGCGGCCGGGCCAGGCCACAGTTTCCCCTCGGCATCAGCGCGAAGATCTGCAGCAACAAGTGCCAAGGCTTGACCCAGCGTATCCGTCGCGTGTTCGTCTGCAAGCTCAAGTTTGAGTGTGGAATGCGTCATATTGGTCTAGGAGATGAGCGACAACCAGATGGGCAGTGTTAGTGCTGAAAGCGGTGTGCCAATGGATATCAATAAACTGACTGCACGTGCATCGCCGCCCATACGGACGGTTAGTACATAGGCCGCAGTCGCAGGTGGCATCGTAGCGAACAAAATTAGCATCTGGCGTTCAAGAGCATTGAGTGCAAAACGGTCGCAGATGAGCCATGCGCAGATCGGTAGAACGATGAGCTTGATAGTGAGCATCCAAGCGATGAGTTTAAAGTTCGTTTGACCAGGCTCCCAAGTCAAACTCGCACCTACGCACAGAATACCCAGCGCGATCGCTGCAACGCCAAGCTTGCCAAATAATATATCGATAAATTGCGGCAGTTGCAGTCCTGCTAAGTTGAACAGTAGACCAAGAACTGTGGACACGAGTAACGGATTGCGCACCAGCGCGCCAACAAAGCCCACACCCTGATTTCTAGCAAGTGCATAGATTGCGGCGAGGTTGACAATCGGCACGGCAAAGCCCACGATTAGCGCCATCACTGCCTGTCCGGATGCACCAGCCAAACCTGGTGCGAGCGCGAGAGCGATGTAGGTATTGAAGCGGTAGCCGCACTGCGCTAGCGAGGCCATCGTAAAAGAGGGCGCGCGCAGGATAGGCCAGGCAAGCCAGGAGAGCGCGATTCCACACGCGGCAACAGCGGCTGTCGCAAAAAACAACTCTGCTGCCGTGCTCATAGAAATAGGAACGCGGACGATTGACTGGAACAGCAGAGCAGGAAACAAGACGTAGTAAATCAGCTTCTCTAGACTGACAAAAAATTCACGCGAAAATCCGAACTTTCGGTTCAGTAGCCAGCCGAAAATAATGATTAGAAAATCTGGCAGGACAAGCAATGCGGCAGACATGGAATTGAGTTGCTCTTGTGAGGCGTGAATGAGCTGAATGCTACTATTGTCTGGCAATGAGTGCACCTGAGTCCGCCGCGATTAGTGCTTTTATCGATGCCGTCTGGCTCGAAGACGGTCTGTCGACCAATACACTTGCCGCCTACCGCCGCGACTTAGTCGCCTTTGAACAATGGTTATTCGCTGAGCGCGGATTTGATATCGACCATGCGCAGGCCGCAGATCTGCAGGCTTGGTTCGCTGCCAAACACGCCGAAACCAAGCCAAGCACGGCTAACAGACGGCTGGCAACGTTACGTCGTTACTATTTGTGGGCTCTTCGACATCAGCGTGTTTCAGTCGATCCGTGTCTGCAACTAACCTCTGCTAAACAGGCCTTGCGGATTCCTAAAACCCTGTCCGAGGGACAGGTAGAGTCTCTACTTAAACAACCGCCGCTGCACACACCACGTGGTTTGCGCGACCGCGCGATGTTAGAGGTGCTGTACGCCACGGGGTTGCGGGTGTCGGAGTTAGTTGGCCTCGCAGTGCTAGATGTGAGCCTTGGGGACGGAGTTGTGCGTGTTGTCCAAGGTAAGGGTGGTAAAGATCGCCTCGTGCCCCTCGGTGCAGAGGCAGCCCACTGGATAACGACTTATTTGAAAGAAGCACGTCCGGCACTAATGGGTGCGCGTACCGCACCCGCTTTGTTTGTTACGGCGCGGGCCGGACCGATGACACGACAGTCTTTCTGGTTGCTCATTAAGAAATACGCGGTATTGGCAGGCGTAAAAGCGCCCTTGTCGCCACACGTGTTGCGTCATGCCTTTGCGACCCATCTGCTTAACCATGGTGCAGATTTGCGGGTGGTGCAGATGCTGCTAGGGCATGCCGATATCTCGACAACGCAAATCTACACACACGTAGCCCGTGAGCGACTCAAGTCCTTGCATGCCCAGCATCACCCTAGAGGCTAGTCAGAGCGCTTAAATTGGCGCACCTTGCTAAACTAGAACAAAGCCGCCGTAACTCAGTGGATAGAGTACCTTCCTCCTAAGAAGGGAGTCGGACGTTCGATTCGTCTCGGCGGCGCCATTCATCTTCCTTTTCGTAGCCTCGCAACATGACGCAACACGCAGAAGAACGTAATCCCGGCTTGTTGGATAACCCTCTCGCTCTCAGAACGATTTTGATCGGTACCTTAATCGTCTTGCTTGCAATGGGCATCCGTGCAACCATCGGTTTGTTCATTCAGCCGATGGGGCTTGAGCGTGGCTGGGGGCGTGAAGTTTTCTCCATGGGGTTTGCCCTGCAGAACCTTGTCTGGGGCTTTGGTGCGATTGGTGCGGGCATGATGGCCGATCGACTCGGTTCGGGTAGAACGATTGCGCTGTGTGCTGCGTTCTATGCGGTCGGGTTGCTTGGCACGCGATTTTCCTCGACGGAGCTAGAGTTCTATTTAAGCGCTGGAGTGCTGATCGGGCTTGGGCAGGCTGGGACGACCTTTGCAGTGATTTTGCCAGTCATTGCGCGCACTGTTCCTTTGTCCTCTCGCAGCACTGCAATGGGGATTGCAAGCGCGGGCGGGTCACTGGGACAATTCCTTGTTGTACCGACGGGCCAATTGTTAATTGATTCGTTAGACTGGACCGGTGCCTACCTTGTTCTTTCCATGGTGCTTGCTGCGACACTTCCTTTGGCCTGGTTTTTGCGAGGTAAACCTGGAGCAAACACTGGACCTCAGCAGTCAATGTTCTCTGCTATTGGGCAGGCGCTGAAGCACCCAACTTTCCATTTTTTGTTTTGGGGCTATTTCGTTTGTGGTTTTCATACGGCTTTCATTACCTTGCATCTGCCCGCCTTCGTTGTGGATAAGGGCTTAAATGCAAGTACCGGCGCATTTGCGATCGGATTGATCGGTTTGTTCAATGTGTTTGGCTCGTTCACTGCAGGCAAACTTGGCGGAACGCACAGCAAGAAGAATTTACTCGCGGGCTTATATGCCTTGCGTGCTGTGGGCCTGATTTGGATTCTCGTCATGCCAACGTCCCCTTGGGTCGTTTATGTTTTTGCTGCATGGATGGGTGTGTTTTGGTTGGGCACTGTTCCTCTAACCCAAGGACTGATTGGACAGATCTATGGTCTGCGTTTTGCTGCAACCTTGTCGGGTATGGTTTTCTTGGGACATCAACTCGGAAGTTTTACGGGCGTTTGGCTCGGCGGTCGGGTGCAGGCGGTGACCGGAAGTTATGACTTAGTGTGGTGGATCGGGATCTTGCTCGCGCTGATGGCTGCTGCGCTATGTTTGCCGGTACGCGAGAGTCCCATCAATGTTCAACAACTTGCTAAAGCCAGTTAGTCCCTTTGGAGGGTTATGCAAGTACGTACAAAACGACGGTTGATTTGGCTGCTAGGTGGAGCAACGCTTTGCGTCGTTCTTGTTGCTGGCTTGATCGGCTACACAACGCCCGGCATGCGCCTGAACTGGGATAGCATTGCCGCTCTATGCGGTTTCTGATCGCAGTCCCATGCACACCTTGACGCAATATCCTAGCGTGCACGCATCGCACCTCGGTGCGAATGCCGCCCGAGATGTCTCGGTGTTAACAGTTAATAACCGTCTAGCGCGCAGGCTAATCCAGTTATTGGCGCAACAGCAGTCTGCACGCGGTCAGCTTGTTGCTGAAATCCCCGAAATCATGCCCTGGTCAGGCTGGGTGACGCATCAATTGGGTCGCGCAGGGTTTGAAGAGCTGTTGCGTCCCCATGCTCGGCAGCTTGATGGATTTGAGGCGCAACTAGTTTGGGCGCAAGTGATTGAAAGGTGCGAGGGCGATGATGCGTTGCTTGATGTCCATCAGGCCGCAGCGATCGCGCTTGGGGCAGACCAGCTGATCGAAGAGTGGCAGATCAAGGTCTCGGAGCACGAGCACACTGAGGAATACGATCGGTTTCGGCATTGGCGGGATGCTTACCGTGAGCGGTTGCATGCGCTAGACGCGCTTGATGGGAGTACTGCGCTCACACGACTGATTCATCACGTCGAGAACGGTTTGCCTTTGCCTGCGCAGGTCGTGCTTGCCGGTTTCACTGAGATTTCCCCACGCATGGGCGTTTTGTTAGACGCACTCGTTGCACGCGGAGTCGAGGTTTCAACGCTGGTAGAAGATTATTCGCAAGCGTCGCAGGTGATGCGCGTTGAAGCGATCACCGCACAAGCGGAGTGGCAGGCTGCAGTGGCATGGGCGCGCTCGAAACTCGATGAACAACCTTCCGGGCGCTTTGCAATCGTTGCCGTGTCTTTAGATGCGCAGGCAGCCTTTGCACGGCGCGTGCTGGAGCAAGGCCTCAGTGATGGGGACGGCGTGCCTTTGCATGCCTTTAACGTTGCGGTAGCCAGACCGTTGGCTGACTGGGCCGCGTGTCGTGCTGCCATTGCCTGGTTGCGGACGTTTGTGCTCATGAAAGAGCAGTCTGGTGCTATCCCCGAAGATCTCGGCGCCGCATTGTTAGCGGGGTACTGCATTGGTCACAGCACAGAGCAGGGCGCCCGTGCAATGGTGGACGCGGGATGGCGTGATTGGCAGGTGAGCCGCGTATCGCTAGCTTCATGGACGTCCGCGATTGAGCCGTTGCATCAGCTATCTCCTGCTTGGCAACGCGCATGGCAGGATTGGCAAGCGTTTCCGCGCACCATGGCGTTGCATCGTTGGTCCGAGGCGTTCAGGGCAACATTGGCGACGCTGGGTTATCCGGGACGCGGTGCGCAGAGTTCTGCAATGTATCAAGTTCTTGAAGCGATTGATGCATTGCTAGAGCGCTTTGAATCATTAAGCGCACTTTTTCCATCTGTGCAGGCGTCCGAAGCGTTAAGCACTCTGGGGCGTTTGGCCAGAGCAACGATGTTTCAACCGCAACGTGATGCACATGCCCGACTTGATGTATTAGGTCTCTTGGAAGCGGAAGGGGGGCAATGGGATGGTGTTTGGATACTTGGTTTGACTGACGAGGTATTGCCAGCGGCTACCAAGCCCAACCCATTGATTCCGATGGCAGCATTACGCCGGGCGCAAGCGCCTCGGGCGACACCCGAGAGAGAGAGTCAATGGGCGCAGCAAATTTTTTCTAACTTGTGCAAAGTTGCACCCGCCGTAACTGTCAGCTCTCCTCGCTTTGAGGGAGAGCGCGAGCTTCGTCCATCTCCTTTGATCCAAGGTCTCACTCCAAGCGAGCTGATACAGGAGCTTAGTGCTGAGGCTGTTCAGCGGTGGGAACCCCCAAAGCTAGAAGCATGGAAGGATGATCAAGGTCCACCGCTCGCCGCGAACGAAAAAGTACAAGGTGGAGTCTCCGTATTGGAAACGCAGGCCATCAATCCGCTATGGGCGTTCTTTCGGTACCGCCTAGGTGTTAAAGGCTTGCCTGCGTATGGTGAGCTGCCACAAATGGCGATACGTGGGAAATTTTTACACGGTGTGATGGAACGGATTTGGGAGTCGTTGCGTGACCAAAGTGGTCTGCAGTTGGCAATTGACGCAGAGACTCTCTTGCCACAGCTCAAGGAGATCGTGCATGCTGTTGCAGCCAAAGAGCTTAGCGCGTACGAGATAACTTTGCGCGATCTGGAAGTTCGGCGTGGGATGCGTGTGGTCCACGATTGGTTACTCCAAGAGGCCAATCGCACACCTTTCGTTGTTCGGGAAATTGAGCAAAAGCGGCAACTAAACATTAATGGACTTGTACTCGACGTCAGGTTAGATCGTTTAGACCAACTGTTATCTGAAGATCAGGGTAATGGAACAGCACACCTCGCGGTCATTGATTACAAGACGGGGCAGTCTTTACCGAAGGTATTGAAGGATTGGGAAGGTGCGCGCCCAGTTAATCTACAAGTGCCGGTCTATGCCGCGATGCTCAACGCACAAGAGGGTGCTGAGCGTGTTACGGACAATGCAATCAGTGCGTTAATGCTGGTGCGTTTGCATGCACGCGGTTCGGAGGCGATGGGACTGACCGAACATGATGATCTCGGCTTGAAGGGATTAAAGACCCTCACCAAAGCAAAGTATGCAGATCCTGACTGGTCCTCTATGCTCTCCCGGCTGAGGGCGGTAATCGATATGCTGGCGCAAGAGTTTGTGCAAGGTGTCGCCGTGAATCAGTCTTGGAAGGGAGCAGACTTAGCGTTTTGTGACATCTTGCCCTTGTTGAGGTATTTCGATCAGGGTGACGAGGACGCACAGGGAGACAGCGATGACGACGTCTGATCGCAAACCGTCCGATGCGTCGATCCGTGCTCGCGCGGTTGACCCACGCCGTTCGTTTTTAGTGCAAGCGCCGGCGGGTTCTGGGAAAACAGAGTTATTGACGGATCGTATTCTGGCATTGCTGGCTAACGTTAAGCGACCAGAAGAAATCGTTGCCATCACTTTTACACGGAAAGCCGCTTCCGAAATGCATGATCGTGTGCTCAAAAAGCTCTCGGATGCGATCACCTTGCAGGATCCACCGGATGCCGAGCACGACAGGCGCAGTTGGTTACTCGCCCGCGGAGCACTTGCGCGCGACAAGGAGTTTGGTTGGAATCTACTTGAATACCCAGCACGGCTAGCGATTCGAACCATTGATTCATTCTGCTCGGGTTTGGTTCGCAGTATGCCTTGGCTATCGTCAATGGGTGGATTGCCTGTTGTTGCGGAGGATCCAGAGCTTCACTATCAGGCTGCCGCACGTGCCACGCTTGCAATGGCTGGTGAGGATGAAGGTGTCAGGCGCTTGCTTGAGCACATGGATCTGGATGTGCAGGCAACTTGCAACGCGCTAGCCGGGATGCTTGCGCAGCGCGATCAATGGCTATCTTTGCTGCAAGAAGGTGATGATCGATTGCTCTTGGAAGATAATTTTGAGCACACCGTATCGCAGCAGCTCGATCGTTTGCTCTTGGCGATGCCAGCTGGTTGGTCCCAGGAATTAGCACCCTTAGCGCGCATTGCGGCCGATAACTTGAACCAGCAAGCGCCTGCACATCCAGTGTGTGCCTTGCTGGATTGGGGCGGTGAGCCGCTGGACGCGAGTGCAGGTGATCTTGATCGTTGGCGAGGTCTAGCCGCCTTGTTACTTACGACGGGCGGGACAGTTCGCTCGCAAATCAGCGTAAAAATTGGGTTTCCGCCTACCGCAGAGTTTGCTCCAGCAAAAAAAGCCTTTGCCCAATGGCTCGAGCGTTTTCGGATAGATCCGGTGCCGGAATGGGTCGAGCGCTTGGCAGAGATTAATGAGACGCCGAACCCGGTTTTTAGCCAAGATCAGTGGGAGATCTTGCAGTCCCAATTGCAATCTTTACGTCTTGCCGCGGGCCAATTGACGCTGCAATTTATGCAGGCTGGCGAGGTCGACTTCACCGAGATTGCGAGACGAGCGGATTTAGCTTTGGGGCGCGTTGATCAACCGAGCGAGTTACTGCTAAGGCTTGATGCGAATATCCAGCATCTTTTGATTGATGAGTTTCAGGACACAAGTCAATCGCAAATCCAGCTCATAGAAAAAATCACGTCAGGCTGGCAGCCTGACGATGGACGCACAGTATTTTTTGTTGGCGACCCGATGCAGTCGATCTATCGCTTTCGTAAAGCGAATGTCAGTCTATTTCTGCAAGTTCGAGATCACGGCCTACGCGCTTTTAGTGACGACAGTCTCATTCCAGAATACCTACAGCTCAGCGATAATTTTCGCTCGCAAGCGGGCATTGTGCATTGGGTAAACCAAACGTTTGATCCGATGTTTCCGCAGGAGGATGATCCTGAGGTCGGAGCAATTTCGTACGCAAAGTCAGAGCCGTTTAAAGAACTTGCCCAAGGTGATGCCGTGCACTTTCATCATGCATGGGTTGGGTCATCGCTGAGTACCGAGAATATCGTAGTGGATTTGGTGCGCGAAGCACTCGCGCAGTTTCCAAAGGCCGAACACCCAGTAGCGGTATTGGTTCGCGCGCGCTCTCACCTTAATGATGTGACGCGCTTGCTGACACAAGCAGGGATTGCATGCAGAGCTGTGGATCTCGTGCCGCTCGATAAGCGCCCCTATGTGATCGATCTGGTGCAGATCGTTCGCGCCGTGACACATCCGGGGGATCGTGCGGCTTGGATTTCTATCTTGCGATCGAGTTATTGCGGTTTGTCATTGAAGAGTCTGCATGCGCTGTTTGCTCAATATCCAAGGGTTGCGGCTCCACAGGTTTTGCAACGTGTCTTGCGTGTGACGGGTGACGGGCAGCAGTGTTTGGCTGCGCAGATATTAGAACCGGCTGAGTTTGAGCGACTACGTGCTGTCGTGCCTCCATTGCTTGAGGCCCTTGAAGCGGATGATGTGTTGCCTTTTGCTTCCCGACTGCAACGATTGTGGCGCGATCTTGGTGGCCCAGGCTTAGCGCAGTCACCTTCTGACTTGCTCGACGCGGAAAGTCTGTTTGCACTGATCGAGCGCATGGCGCCCTATGGCGGATTAGATGTCGGCGCGCTTGAAAAACAAATGAAGAAATTGTTTGCTTCACCTGGAACTGACGCGCAAGCAGTTGAAGTAATGACCATGCATAAGTGCAAAGGGCTGCAGTTTGAATCTGTGATTTTGTATGGACTGCATCATGGGCCGACAAGCGATCGCGTGCCGCTGGTGTACTTTGAACAGGTTGGCTCAAAGCTGATGCTCGGTCCAATTAAACCTCGCGCCCGAGAGGGCCACGATCCGATTTCACGCTACCTTGGGTTACGCGAGAAGCGTCGAGGTGATTACGAGGTGGATCGGTTGCTGTATGTGGCGGCCACGCGCGCCAAGCAGCGATTACATCTCGTCGCTGAGCTCTCGGTCAAGGATGGGGCAGTTGCTAAGCCCGCCTCCGGTAGTTTGCTTGGCCGACTGTGGTCAAGTTGGCCTTCTGTGGAGGTCCCGCCCGATGTTCAGCAGAGCGATCCGGCTGTTCCCCCGATTCCAGCGCATCGCGGATCAGATTTGCTCAGGCGTGAGTTGACTGCGTTAAGCGCGCAGGCGGATAAAGCCCGCGAGGGCTTAACTAGAATGACTGAGTTGGGCGCTGGCTATACCCAGGCCTATGCTTGGCCGGCCACCAAGTCCCATGAGCGGGTTCTTGGAACATTAGTTCACGCATGGTTGGATCACTTGGGACGACATTCTGGTCGAGATTGGAGCGTTGACAAACTGCGCGAGCAGCGCGGACGCATTGAATTGCAATGTCGACAGATCGGATTGCCGCAAGAACAGATCGTAGACTCGGCGCAAGAGGTCCTTGAAACCCTGTTGGCGATGATGACAAATGAACGAGGGCAAGATTTATTGCTGCGTTTGGATGCGCGGCGTGAATGGGCCTTGCTGGATACTGAGGGAAAAGTGTCGGTGCTTGATTTAGCGATATCCGAGAAAACGGGATGGTTGGTCGTTGATTACAAAACCGGACGTCCGGCAATGGACGAGAGCAGAGAGGCGTTTGGCGTGCGGATGCTGGCGCGATATGCAGCGCAACTTGCGCGCTATTGTGAACAGGTCAGTGCTTTGGATGGTCGGCCTGCTCGCGCAGCCTTGTATTTTCCGCGTGATGACCTATGGTTTGACTTTGATCCCCGCGCACGCGGCTAGCCCTGCTAGAATTGAGGTTGGCGGGCCCCTTCGCATGGTTCGGCGGCAAACCTGGTCAGGTCGGGAACGAAGCAGCCATAGTCGTGCAGAACTAGTGCCGAAGTCAGGCTCGCCTCTTTAATTACCGTTTGTGGTCGGTACAGCTCATGAGTTATCTGGTCCTTGCGCGCAAATGGCGTCCCCGTTCATTCGACACCCTTGTCGGACAGGATCACGTTGTCCGTGCGTTGACGCATGCTTTGACAACGCAGCG
>JBEDEU010000021.1:0-16042 GCA_041175585.1 Pseudomonadota bacterium
CCATGAATTCTCTACTTGTTACGCTCGGGACTAGTCTTGATCAATCGAGTAGATCAGGGCAGCAGATTTGAGCTTTCCGCTGTACGAATAGGACCTCTCATTATCGTCTGTTGTTACAGGTCGGGGCATATCTTTTGAGCTCAACACGACTTGATCGCCAAACACGCCGTTTAACCGGACCCAGCAACCCGAGTACAACTCAACAAACGAGGCACCATCATCAGTTTCGAGATCAAATAAATCTCGATCAATTAATTTTGTCTTACGCACGTCAATCTTCAGACTCTTATGGATTTCAACACGACTGCTGCTGATGTTCATCGCGTCTTCAATCGGACTGACAATTTCGAGGCGATTCAGGCGAATGTGAGAGTTGGTGACATCAAACGCGTCATCTGCAGAGTAAAACGACCTGACTTCAGAAATATTCCACTCAAGCCTTCCGACACCCAGCACTGAAAAGCCGTCAATGTCATCATCAATTGGGACCTGCTCTTGGTCATTAGATGTATTGGAGCTATCAGGACGTCCAAGATAATAGATCGCAATCATCTTCGCATTAAAACTCGACAAAGGGTTTTTGCGATTGAGCCTCACAGAGACACCATCTTTACTAGCGTTACTAAAATTGCCCAGAAACCAGATACCACCATTGTTCGCAAGCTTCACCGGCTTGTATGAATCATTGCAAGCACGCACATAAAGCCGTTGCGCCAACAAAGAGGATCCCTGATCAAATACCAAGGCGGATCGACGGATACAGCTTCGACGAAACTCGCCATTCACAATCAGAATGGTTGTTTTGTCCTCAATTTTGAGCTTTACACCTTTTAGGACGCGCACTTCGCCCTCTATTACATAAACTTTGCCGCTCCGTAAAGTACGATTTTTAGCAATGTTTCCCCGGATCACCTCGACTGCGCGTGTAGCCAATTTTTTCTCCAGTCTGATGATCTAAATATTGCCACGACCCTAGGGGCTCTACTTGGCGATTAACCCCAATTATGGACTAAATCAGAACAACACTCCCTGGCGCATCCAATCTGAAAGGCAGCTTAAACGAAAACGGGACTAAAATCCCCGCGCGAGCGCCCGATCACAAAGGAAACAACATGGCATTTGAGCTTCTAACTTGGCTGCCAAATTATTTCGCTGCCTCAACTCTACGCTCCCGTCCTCAGCTTGGACAATCCTTTCAACGGAACCAATGCCGTGTCGAGTACGCCAATTTTAGATACGATTAGTAACCTCACAAAGAATTAGCCGCGATGGTCACTGAGACTCCAGCACCAAAACGCAAGTTGTTTACTTCTTTAAGGGAAACGACTCTGACTCAGCGTATTTTGCTGGGCATGTTTCTAGGGGCCGTGGGAGGACTTTTTTTTGGTGAGTCTCTAGTTATTTTGCAACCGGTCTCTGACACTTACCTGCGACTCTCGCAGATGGCTGTCATGCCTTATTTAATGTTAAGCCTGATCATCAGCGTCGGGCGTATGGATGCACACACGGCATCAAAGATAGGAAAATGGGGCATTGTCCTCATGCTGTTCTTTTGGTTGCTCTCGCTCGCCTTGCTTGCCGCAGCACCATCCCTATTTCCTGTCTTTCAGAACGCAAGCTTTTACAGCAACGATCTACTAATCAAACCAGCAGATGTTGATCTGCTGAAGATCTTCGTTCCAGCCAATCCGTTTGATGCAATGTCAAAAGCGGTCATACCGGGTGTCGTTCTATTCAGTCTGGCGCTCGGCGTCGCGATGATCGGGCTAGAGAAAAAGACAACACTCCTAGATAGCCTGCGCGTTCTTGAACAAGCAGTGATGAGGATTATGCGATTCATCCTGAACCTAAGTCCCATCGGGGTTTTTGCGATGACTGCGATCACTGCGGGAACCATGTCCGGGGAAACATTCGAAAGATTACAGGTTTACTTTATATTATTTGCGCTGATCTCTTTCTTGCTGACATTCGTTGTCCTGCCCGTAGTCGTCTCGAGCATCATGCCTTTGAGCTACTGGGACATTATGCGTGCAGGAAAGGATGCGTTGTTTACCGCCTTCATTTCATCCAATATTTTTATATCTCTGCCAATCATCGTCGCACAGGCAAAGTCCCTGCTGGTTGAAAAAAATCTCTATCCGGAGAATGCGGACAAGGCGATCTCGGTGCTCACGCCGTTGGCGTTCACCTTTCCCACGGCGGGCAAGCTCTTAGTGCTTTTATTCGTTCCATACGCGGCCTGGCTTGGTGGAGACACCGTCCCCCTCGCGATTTATATTGAGATGCTATGCGTTGGAGCGCTCTCGCTATTCGCTAGTACTCAAATTGCATTACCGCCTCTGTTTGACATGTTAGGAGTCGGACAAGGCTACATGCAACTCTACCAGTCCACCACGGTACTGACTTATAACTTCGGCACACTGGCCTCGGCAATTTACTTGTTCGCGTTTTGCTTATTAGGTGCTGGGGCGATGGCAAATCGGCTCGAGTTTAAGTTGACCAGGATATTGCGAGGCATCACCATTATCGTAGTCGTTTGTTCGGCTACTCTCTATGCAACAGCGGCACTTTTAGCAGTCCTCGTCGACGATACGTACAAAAAAGATCAAGTACTAACGAGCATGACGGTGCGTGGGTCATTACCAGTTCGCGTTGTAAAAGACTTGCCAACTCCGACGCCGATTTCAGATACCACGAACCCAGTTAAACGCATTCGCGACAGAGGCATATTGCGCGTTGGTTTTGCACAAGAACGCATGCCATTTTCATTCACTAATGCCCAAGGTCAACTCGTTGGCATGGACGTAGAACTCGCAGGAAACCTTGGACTAGCAATAGGAGTGACCGAATTGGAATTCGTTCAAATTCCAACCGGGCAACTTGTCGAAGCACTCGCAAACGGACATATCGATGTTTTGATGAGTCTGCCTTACCAATGGGACTCCTTACAAAAACTGCATCACTCTGGCTCTTATTTCGATACGGTTATTGGGCTTGCAGTTCCGGATTTAGATCGCTACAAATTTAAAACGATCGACGAAATTCGTAAGCGAGGCACATTAAAGCTTGGTCGATCTCCAGGGGACCTAGGGCTTGAACAGATCGTTAAAAGCAGACTGACGGGAGTCGATCTGACCATCGTGGAGCTCCCGTCAGTAAGGGATTATTTCAATGGAAACAGATCAGATTTAGATGGAATGATCATGCTTGCGTCCAGCGCCTCCGCATGGACATTACTGTATCCAAGCTATACGGTAGTCGTTCCACAACCCAGCACAGTTCGACTTCCGGTTGGCATTGCAACACGGCAGGCTGACTGGGAGCTCTCACTGCTCATCGATCAGTGGCTAGTCATTGAACAATCGCGCGGTGCACTTGATCGAGCCTATTCCTATTGGGTGCTGGGACAAGGAGTCGAAAAAAAGCCCGAACGTTGGTCGATCAAACGTAACGTGCTCGGTTGGTAATGATTCACACGATCAACCGTGGCGGTGCAAGGGCACCGATCCCTGATATCATCTGATGTCCTTTAATTTGGCTCAAAAACTAAATATTATTTAAAATTTTAAATATTTTTTGCGCCCAACAATGGCATGCTTTAAAACTTTGACCGTGCCAAACACACACCACAGAAAGAGATCTCATACTATCGCAGGCGAGCATACGTCACGCTGGTCTTTGCTGAGTATTTGTATGTTGTTGATGGGAGCCGCATTCTTAAGTCCGACTCACGCACAAACGAGCCTCACTTTGTATGGCAGCGTTGACGCGGGATTCGCCTATACGAAGCACTCCTCAACCCCCAACGATCGATTTAACGCAGAAACGAGCGTAGGAATAATCAGCGGTGGACAATCAGGCAACCGCTTTGGCTTGAAGGGTGTGGAAGATATCGGCGCAGGACAAGCCTTCAAGTTTCAGCTCGAGAATGGCTTCAACATTGGAAATGGAGTGGCTGGTCAGAGCCAACGACTCTTCGGGCGTCAGTCTTGGCTCGGCTACGAAAATCGTAACGCTGGACACGTATTATTTGGTCGGCAAAACAACTTTGCCTCTGACTACACCGGACCGCTCACCCCATTTACCGGGCAGTACGCTAACGCATCGTTAGGCCTATCCTTCGGCACCGCTAACGCAGAACGCTTGAGTAATTTACTCAAAGTTGAAACAGCCGATCTGCGAGGTTTTAAGTTCGGTGTTGGCTACTCCTTCGCGACCGGCATGACCTCTGGCTACGCACAAAACGGCAGAATCGTTGAACTAGATCGTGATACACGAGACTACAATTTCGTCACGGTGAACAACCTGAGGTCTTTCACCTCCGGTTTGAAGTATGCCGACGGTCCGCTGTATGTAACTTTCACCTATGATTCGTTCTATCCAGACGCTGCGACTGCTAAAAACGACTATAAAAATGCCAATGCTTGGATCTTAGGTGGTGCTTACGACTTTAAAGTAATGAAACTATCCGGCGCTGTCGGACAAACCAAGAACGGGGCAGTGAACACCCTACAAAACGTACTAGGTATATTCAGAAACGATACCTTCGACAATACAAATAGCAGTATTATTTTCGACAATTCCTTAGCCATCACCTCAACAATGATCGCTATTTCCTCACCCGTAACAAGTTCGGGGCAATTTTTTGCCGCCTGGCAAATGGCAAAGCCGTCGAGCAATATGCAAGCGAACTCTGCCTATCCAATCTCGACGCAGCGCGTCGTGAGCGCTGGATACTCCTACCCCATCACAAAGAAGACTAGTTTGTATAGCTATGCTGGCTACGCTATGAATGCCTGTCTCGTCGAAGGTCTAACCAGTGCTGTAATTGCCATTGGCATGACACACAAGTTTTAAAGAGAGCCAACGATGCAAAGCACCTTGCACCGCTTCATTCGAATATGCTTCGTTCTAAGTATTTTTATCGCCGGCCTACCTATAACTGTCGGCGCGCAAGCGTCCAACAGCGTACAGTACACGGCAGTCATTGATGCAGGGAGCAGTGGTTCGCGTATCTTTCTATATGAAACACGCAAGACTCCGACATTCATAGAAATACGCGGTGTGACACTGCCAAATTCACGCGTCACTCCTGGTCTATCGAGCTACCAGCAGCCAACAGGAAGTTTCGCAGTATCGTCTGCAGGCGACAGCCTGGCTCCACTCCTGCGCACCCTGCGGGATCATCTAGCCGCAAATAACATCTCACGCGAACAAGTTCCCGTCTATGTTTTAGCAACGGCTGGTATGCGGCAAATCGATCGACAACAACCAGAGGTAAGCCGTGCGATCTACCAAAATGTACAAGACACAATTACACGCTTGGGCCACCCTTTAGGATCTAAAGGTGTTAGCACGATACCAGGATCGCCGATGCTGGGTCCCATCGGGACATTATCAGGACAAAATGAAGCTCTGTTTGGATGGCTTGATGTGAATTACCTCATGGGTAATTTTGATAAGAACGGCCAGACAGTTGGGATCGTGGAAATGGGTGGAGCGTCCGCCCAAGTCGCGTACGCCGTCCCAGAAAATTTCATGAATCCAAACGTAGTGAAACAGACTGTAAATGGACAAACCTATTACATTTTTGCACTGAGCTATCTTGACCTAGGTCTCGACCAAATTCTTCGTACTGCTGTAGCAACTCGACCAGACAATCACCCCTGCTTCGTGTCAGGTACGCCTCGTCTGACCGGCACCAAACCAGAGGTCAGGGGCCGTTTTGATTTTATAACGTGCCAAAACTTGTTCTCCACACTCATAGAGCCTTTCTTTGCCGAGAAGGCTCCACTCCCTGCGGGCAGTAACTTTGAAAACGCACAGTTTGCTGGCATTGGTGCCATTCCGGCCAAACTTGCACGATGGAATGAGAAGCCCAACACACTTAGAAAAAATCCTCTTATAGACGCATCAATACTTCCCGAAATCATTGATGTCGCATGCAAGCCTGACAGCTGGGAAGCATTTTTGCAATGGTTTAACGGTCCGTTGGAATTTGCGAACGATTTATGTGCCCACAGTACGTATTTGCAAACGTTTCTCTTTGGATCGAATGTAAAGGTAGAGAAACAGATGACGAGCCTAAACTTGTCTCCATCACAGCTTAGAAGTATGGACACGATCAATCAGGCAACAACAAGTTGGACGCGTGGCCTAATCGTTGCCCTCGGAGAATGACAAAGTGAGAGATAAGATGAGTCGATTCCTACTAGCACTGATCCTAGCTATTGTTGCGCATGCTGCATCGCATGCCGGATCTCAAGAAGAAGCACAGGTTGGCGCCTGGCTCAGTCAGAATAAAGGCAACCCAATCGCATTACGTCAGTTCGTTCAAAGCCTTCCCAAAGGCGCAGACTTACACAGCCATCTCTCTGGGGCAACCTACGCAGAGGATTACCTTCGCTGGGGCGCGGAGGCAGGATACTGTGTGGACGTGAAGGAGAATAAATTTTTACGTCCGCCATGTATGCAATATGCTAACGTAAAGTTGCTTTCGAACATTACCGAACGCGAGCACGACATTCTAGTCAAACGCATGTCCACCAAGGACTACATCTATAGTTTGACACCCGGTCATGATCAGTTTTTTCAGGCTTTCGACGTATTTGGCGTGTTCTCCGGAAGTGTAAAGCTCATACCAAAGATGCTCGCGAAGGCGAAGAATCGCGCAGGAGAACAAAGAGTACTTCACGTTGAGTTGATGATCACTCTGCAATACCCAGCGGCCAAGCAACTAGCCGAAAAGCTCGCGCAAACGGGCATTGTCGATTTTGCTGGACGTGCCGCTTGGTTAAAAAGTAACGGGATCGATGCCTTAGTTCAAAATGCGACAAATGATTTAGCTATCATTGAGCAAGAGTATAAAAAGATTCAACAATGCGACTCAGCAGCGCGAGCTGTAGGCTGCGACGTCGACCATCGCTGGCTTCAGCAAGTGGTTCGCGGCGGTTCACCTACAGAAGTCTTCACTCAGATCATGTTGGCCTATGAGCTTTTTAAAACCAACAAATCACTCGTCGGTCTGAACCTTGTCGGCCCGGAGGACGGTGTACGCGCCCTACGCGATTATCGCTTGCATATGGAAATGCTGCGTTACTTCGCTGATCAATACCCCGCAGGCAACATAGCCCTGCACGCAGGCGAGCTTGCTATCGGACTCGTTCCGCCAGAGCATCTGAGGAATCACATCACAGAGGCGATAACTATTGCAGGCGCAAAGCGAATCGGTCACGGTGTAAGTATCGGCTACGAGGAGTCGGCCCTACATACATTTGCTCTGATGAGAGAGCGGGGCGTATTAGTGGAAATCTGTCTGACGAGTAATGCACTCATTTTGGGTGTTGATGGCACAGCACATCCATTACGCACATATATAGAACAAAACGTACCGGTTGCCTTAGCAACAGATGATGAAGGCGTCTCACGAATAGATTTGAGTAACGAGTATCAGCGTGCAATCGCGCAACACAACTTGAGCTACACACAGATCAAGAAGATGAGCCGAGACAGCCTGACTTATAGCTTTCTATCAGGATCCAGCATCTGGAGTGATGCATCCTCAACACGAATGGTTGACGCATGCGAATCTGACCGAAAAGCCGAACAATTAACTAGTGCATCCTGCAAAAAACTATTAGCAGACAGTCCTAAAGCGACTCGTCAATGGCTGTTAGAAACACGTTTTACGGCATTTGAAAAAGGTCCGGTATTTCGAACGACCCACATGTGGCCTAACTCCAAGTCTATTCAGTAACCTAACAAGTACGTCCATATCCCTCTTTGCAGGAATGCAATATGTCATTTGAACGATTTTCGCGTAGGGAGTTTCTTAAGCTCACTTCCATCTCAGGCGTCACTGTTGCATTTCTAAATCCGCTCCGAGCTCTCTCACAGACGAATATCACCCCCTATGCGGAGTCTGCTCTCGATTGGCGTGACGCCATAGGCGGTGCACGTTTTCGGATAGACGGTGTAGCAAAAGTCACAGGCGCAAAAGTATTTGCGCGTGATATCCGTGCAAAGAATATGACAGGCTGGCCGAGCAAACAGGGTCATGCTCTTGTCGTGCGCGCCGCTTTCGCTGACCGTGAGGTCTTAGGCCTCGACATGAGTATCTTGGGTCAGGATCTTGGTCCAGATAAACTAATAACCGCTGAAGAACTTGCCCAAGACAAACTTGTCTTGCCCAAATTTTATGGCGACGACATGTTGGTCAAAGTTGGGACGAAGCCCGCCTACCTAGGTCATGCCGTCGCAATCTTGCTGTACACGGATTTTGCGCGCTTCCGGCTCGCAAAAGAAAAGCTGCAATTCAACGAAAAAATTATTCGCTATGCCAGCCCAAGCTCTGCCACCGAGCGAGATCCTTGGGGTGCATTTCGGGCAGTGCGCATTGCGGGAGCTACGCCTCAAGATCCGGATGTTTTCTCTAACTTTCAAAACACCAAGGCGAGCCCCACAGGTTATGTGAAACAACAAGCCGTTTGGCCTTCGCCGCGAGAACAGGGTATCGCGGCAGAGCAGGCGCTTTTTCATGCGCAAAAGATTCATACAGAGCTGAATAATCCACCCTCAACCTGGACCGTTTTCCAGCGCAACTATGCAACGCCATCCACTGATACCTTTGCGCTAGAGACCGACAACGCAAATGGTTGGTATGACGCAGTACAACAAACGCTCCACTTTGTTGTGCCGACACAGAGTCCTGATGAGATCGCGCAGGATGTTGTCGCGATGGTCAAGGCCAGTGGCTTTCCACTCAAAAAACTATATCTGTATCCATATAGCACGGTCGGTTTCGGATCGAAGGACCATACGATTTTCCCTTACTACGCACTTGTCGCCACGCTTTATGGTCAAGGCCAACCCATGCGCCTTGCAAACGATCGCTTTGAGCAGTTTCAAAGCTCGCTCAAGCGCCATGCTTTTGACATGAAATATCAACTAGCCGTAGACCGCAAGACGCACTTGATTCAAGCGGTTGCAGGAGATTTTCAGGCGAATGGCGGTGGGCGCGCTAATTTATCAGCCGCGGTAATTTCCACAGGCAGCGCTAGCGCATGGGCAGCCTACTATGTACCAAAATCAGATATCGTCGCCGTAGCAAATGCCTCACGTGCAATCGACGCTGGCTCTGCACGCGGCTTCGGTACTTTACAGACGATTACAGCGACCGAGTTGTTGATGGATGAAGTGGCAGCCGAGTTAAGCATTGATCCCATCGATTTTCGGCAAAAGAACGTGTTGAAGTCTGGGATGAAACTCGGAACAGGCTCGATACCTATCGGCGCGCTTAGGTTAGATGAAATACTTAAACGGGCTAAAGCCCATCCACTTTGGCGGCAACGTGCTGCAAAGAAAAAATCCTACGAGTCAGACCATCCGGACGAGATGTACGGCGTAGGTTTCGCTTGTGCAAACAAAAGCTTTGGCTCCTCATCCGAGGCGATTTTCGCCAAGGTCGAAATAGATCCTTCGGGAGAAATCAGTTTATTTCACTGTGGGGCCGAATTAGGCACAGGCATGTCGACCAGCCAAGCACTCATATGCGCTAGCTGGCTTGGTCAGCCCGCCACGCGCGTGCAAACATCCGTCACGCAGTGGGATGATCTGCCGATTGAAAGTCCGATCGATGGGCAAACACCGACTCAAGAACAGCACGACAAAGCTGCACTCAATCCAAGATGGTCTCCACGCTACGTTTCCGGATCTGCAAGTAGTAACTCCGCATACTTTTTTTCAATGGCAACAAGCGAAGCTGCACGGATTATCTTTATTCACGGTTTATGGCCTGCAGCACTAGCAATCTGGCGTCAAGGGATTGGAGGTGGCGTTGCGTCCTACAGTCGTCTGCGTCCTGAGGACGCACGTTGGGTAGAACAAGGATTAACAGCCGACAGCATGCCCCCATTGTCTCTGGCGACGCTTGCCAAACAGGCCCATGCGATGGGCTTGGTAACTGGAGCTACAAGTCACGCATACAGCCGCTGGGCTTGGGCTCACGCGCGATTTGAGATCAATGGCAAACACCTACTTGCAAAACTTGATGGTTTGTCAGTGCGCTACGGCGATGGTGCAAGTGCCGAGAAAAAGGCGCTCGCCAAAACCCCTGGACATTATCATGTCCTCGATAGGCTCTCCGTAGAATACCCACACGTATCTCGTAGCCGAGCCGGCCCTGTCTTCTTTAGTACGATGGGAACACTCGTCGAGCTTGCAGTCAACAAGAAATCGGGTGAAGTTAGACTACTCAGTCACCACTCGATCCTCGACTGCGGCAAGGCAATTTCCCCTGCACTCGTGTCGAGTCAGCTTCAAGGCGGTGTAGCGATGGGCATTGGGTTTGCCTTGTTTGAATATGCTCCACTATATGAAGACGGACCAGGTCGTGGAGATTGGAACCTTGGTCGCTATCGACTACCGCGCGGATCTGACGTGTGCGTCTGGAATCAGACGAGTGAGGTACTCCCACCACTAAGCGACACAGACCAACACAAAGGGATTGCGGAGGTTGTGATGATTCCGGTGGTGAGTGCAATTATCAACGGTATCGCCCATGCGACGGGCATTCGATTCAAGAGCCTACCCGTGACTACTGAGCAAATTAAGGAGCGCCTGGCGTGAAAATTGAAACCTTTACGATGAGTATCACCGTTAATTCAAAGGTGATCCCGCCTCAAGAGCTACCTGTCGGCACAAAAATGATTGAGTATTTACAGGAATATCTCGATCTCACAGGCACGCGCTTAAGCTGTGGTGCAGCGCAATGCCGTGCTTGTAGCGTGATCGTTGATGCGGATGATGGCAGTAGTGATGAAATGGTCACCTGCATCATGGATGCGAGTTTCTTTAATGGCAAGAAAATCCGTACTATCGAAGGACATGCCACCTATAACGAGAAGGGAGAGGTCGTCAAACTCTCACCCGTACAAGAAAAATTTCTGGAGTATTTTAGTTTTCAGTGCGGATATTGCACGCCGGGCTTCGTCAATGCAGCCACAGTACTAATTGAAAAACTAAAAAAGGCCCCAGTGCCGAAAGATCAAGTAGAAAAAGTGATCATGGAAGCACTGGATTCGCACATATGCAGGTGCTCAGGTTACGTACGTTACTTTGATGCCGTCAAAGATCTCGTCCTAAACACGCGTGGACTAACCACCTGAGTCGCACGCTACGATCAGCACAAAGTTAACCGGACCGCGCTTTCCGGTTAGCGTACGATCACAGCTGGTGATGAGGGGATAGCACCAGGTATCTTCGACACCGTCAGTAAAGACGACATAAACTCAAGAACCTGTTTCGAATAAGACTCATCTTCATCATCGATCTGATAGATATCTCGGTTATAGAGGACAGTCGCCACCGAGTTTTGTAACTTGGCGTTTTTATATACCTTGAACAAAGGCTGTGGCTGAAAATAGCGCTTATTAAAGGGATCCAATACCCCGGCACCCGGTTGAATCATCACAGTCTTGGGATCAACGGGATCTAACTGCGCACGCACCACACGCCCCAAAAAGTTAAACACGTTTGCAGCGGACCGCAGCGTAATGACGAGCGCCATATCCTTCTGCTCGGGGAAATTTTTCGTAAAGCCGGTCACTAATTTCTTGAAGTCGTCATTGTTTGCGCGCACATATCTCGGCGAATCGATACAGAAAGCATCTGTCGACAAAAGGTCTCCAAGTAACTCGTACGCGCGATAACGATTAACACAGAGAATTGTCTTTTCCTCGACACGGCTGATTTGGTAGCGCGCTGGACTTGCGCCAGCGACCTTATCGATCACGACACCACCATTAGTCAACCCATTCAAAAGCGGCTGTCCAAGCGTCTCAAGTGTCTTTGAGATCTCGGAGTGCAGCAAGGCCGGACCAATCGGCATTTTTTTAGGAATACTTTCGACCGTCAATCCTGATTCAATCAGTACATATAACAAATCTTGAAAACTCTTGTAATTTGGATCATCTGGATTATTTTGAAACCGACTCACCACATTACCTTTTGATTGCAGTTCAATACTTTCAATTAACAAGGTGTAGGAGACAGCCCGAGGTAAAAGTTGCTGCGTGCCTCTGAATCCAACCACGCCGACTGGAATAGGCTTCAAAAATGACTTCATGAACTCAGCGTTATCCAGGGACGCCTGAGTAAAAGTAAAACCGTTATTGACTGCCATGCCCGCGCTCGCACCGACAGAGCTACCGGCACCTGGCGCAAAAAAGCCACCGAAGGTTCCTGGATCACGAGAAAGTACGTTGACGTTGGCAGAAGCCTCCGTCACCACGCTACCTGTGCCTACAACAGAGGGGATATCCAGAAAGCTCATCGGCATATTTCTAGACGAACGCACGACGTTGAGCAGAATGTTCTCGTTGCTGTATTGCTCAATAACGGAGCGGTAAGCAGATGAAAGATTCGTCATGCTTGTTGAGGTTACGCTCGTGCAAGCAGACAAGCCTAAAGACAAGCAGAGTACCGCAAGGGTCCGCAGGGTGTGCATTTGTGCCTTTTTCTAATTTTGCGAAGACAGCCTAACGCTTGAGAGGATTACCCATCGCAGCGTTAGCCTCGGAAGCTTGTGCAGGACCACGCAAAAAGCGAGCGACAGCCACGGCCACCAACACACCAATTAGAGACCCGCAGGGATAAACCCAATAAGTTGAAAAATCACCCCGTGCAAAGTCGGGGCCAAAAGCGCGAGCAGGATTAAAGGCAGCCCCATCAAACGGTCCACCCATTGTTCCCCAAGCCATCACGTACGCACCAACCGCCAGGGGCACAGAACTTCCATCAAGCTTTGGTCCGTTTGTCATGCCCAGAATCATTAAGACCATGCCAAAAGTGAGGATCGCTTCAAAGATCACTGCCTGCATCAACATTCCAGGCTGTGGTGAGGTTGCCGCTAAGTTTCCGCCCGTGCCAAACAAGTAAGCAGCAGCACATGAGCCCGCAGCACCTGCAACCATCTGCACTGCGATATAAGCGATAGCCATCGGTACGCCAATATCGCCACGCAGACAGAACCCCAGTGTCATGGCTGGATTAAAGTGCGAAGAGATATCACCCAGAAAGAAAACGGCCGCCACCAACCAGAGCGCAGCTACGGTCGATAAGATGAAGGCGAATTGGTAAGGAGCGAGCGATCCACCACCGTAACCGGCGAGAATCGCTGCGCCACCCGATAACACAAACGTCAAACCAGAAGTGCCTATAAACTCCGACACCAAGCGCCTTGCCCGGTGATCATTACTCTTCCAATCAGCGTAAAAACGATCGCCGACTTGTTGACGTAATGCTTGCTGGCCGCTTAAGTTTGCTTGCTGGCTTTCGCTCATGTTTAACCTCCGATCACGACTTTGCAGGTACGTCAGCCGAACCAGGCTTGGTCATATTGATTGGCACAACAACGCGATCATACAAAGCTTCGTCAACGCCGTTGGCAAGCGCGGCCTCCTTAAGCGTCAAGTTGTGATCAATCGCATAATGAGAGATCACAGATGCTTTGTCGTATCCAATCACGGGGGACAGCGCAGTCACCATCATCACAGAACGATCGATGTTTGATTTGAGCTGCGCTTCGTTCACAACAGCACCTTCAATCATGAACTCGCGGAAGTGATCGCACATATCTGCCATGATCAAAGCAGAGTGCAGGTAATTATTGATAATGATTGGACGGAATGCATTGAGCTCAAAATTACCTTCCGAGCCACCCATCTGCACAGCGACGTCAGAACCCATGATTTCGATACAGACCATCAGCATGGCCTCAGCCTGTGTGGGGTTGACCTTGCCCGGCATGATGGATGAGCCTGGCTCATTCGATGGGAACGTCATTTCCATCAAACCAGTACGGGGGCCCGAGCCAAGCCAGCGCATGTCGTTTGCAATTTTGTACAGCGAGACCGCTGCACCCTTTAACCCAGCGTGCGCGCGCACCATGCGGTCAAGCGTGCCTTGCGCAGTGAATTTGTTCGTAGCAGTCTTAATAGCAAAGCCAGTTAGCTGAGATAACTCAGCCGCCACTGCATCACCAAAACCGACTGGCGAATTCAGACCTGTACCGACAGCCGTGCCACCCATGGCCACCTGCAGGAGTCCCTCGGTCACGTACTCCACGTTTGCGATTGAGTCATCCAGCGCACCAACGTAGCCAGACCACTCCTGACCCACTGTAAGCGGCGTTGCATCTTCCAAATGGGTGCGACCGATTTTGACGATGTTTGCCCACTGCTTGGACTTAGCATCCAGCGCATCGCGCAGACGCTTTAATGCAGGAATCGTTTTTTCCGTTGCCATTTTGTAGGCAGCGATATGCATAGCTGTAGGAAACGTGTCGTTGCTCGACTGCCCCATGTTGACGTGATCATTCGGGTGAATCGGCTCTTGGGAGCCGAGTGTGCCGCCAACCAGTTGGATGCAGCGATTCGAAATCACCTCATTCACGTTCATATTTGACTGCGTACCCGAGCCTGTCTGCCAAACATAGAGAGGAAACTCGCTGTCCAACTTGCCGCTAATCGCCTCATCTGCAACTTGCTGAATCAACTGACCTTTCCAAGGGGGTAAGCGGCCCGCCTTAGTGTTAACAATAGCCGCTGCTTTCTTCACGTAGCCGTAAGCGTGATAAACCTCTTTCGGCATCTTGTCATGACCAATATTGAAGTGAATCAAGCTGCGTTGGGTCTGCGCACCCCAGTAGTGATTCGCGGGCACTTGCACCTGGCCGATACTATCGAATTCTTGGCGCATTCCAGTCGCTGAAAGACCGATGGGCAAATTAAGGATTTTGGGGGTACTTTCAGTCGTCATAACGGCCTCTGGTTTTTTGGAGGGAAGGTGCGCGAATACAAAATGTATATTTTTCAGTATGTTACAGCGAAAACACTAAAAAAGAATGCATTTCGACGAGGATCCCTACTCGCCAACCTCTAGAGCTCATCCAACCACATGTTCACCGTTAGAATGCATGGCCGCATCTGTATTGCACAACACCACCCCTCCTGATCCCCATGCCACGAAAAGAGAAACAGCCAGCCGCAAGCAGCCTCGCAAAGCTTCCGCCGATTGCGCAACGTACCATTAAGGTCGTGCGCGCAGAGAGCTTTGCTTGGTCGCACATGTTTCGCGAAGAATGGCTATCCATATTGAGTCTGATCGTTGGGATGGCATTGCTAGTGTTTTTTTGGCAACCCATCCCGCCCAAAGTGGTTGGGATTGCGGCAGGTCCGAAAGGTACATCAGATGGCATCTATGCAGAAAAATTAGTCGCGTTTTTTGCTAAAAATGGCATCAAACTAAACATCACATACACCGAAGGTGGCAAACAACCGATTGCCGCCATGCAGCGGGAAGCTAAGATTCAGAGCGCTCTTATCTTGGGCGGGCTGTACAAAAAGCACGAGCTTGATAAAGAAGCGTTTTCGTTGGGTAGCTCACAGTACGAACCACTTTGGTTGTTCTACCGGGGAGACATCATTAAAGAGGATCAACCCGTACTTCACTTTGCAACAACCTCGGGCATCGCAGTCGGTCAACCAGGTTCCGGGTCAAACATAATCATCAGGGATGTGTTGACCTCTGGTCGCAAAAAATCTGAGATCCCGCTCAAGCTATTAGAGTGGCCCTACCTGAAATCTGTTGAGGCCCTTATTGCTGGGGAAATTAATGCACTGAGCGTTGTGGATGGTATTGAGTCGCCTGTTATCAAGAGGCTGCTTGCAGACCCAAATATCCATATCGGTAACTTTCCGCTCGCACCAGCATATGTCAAGCGCCTACCTCAACTTGACATCGTTTCGGTTCCCCGTGGCTCGTTCGCCAGCGAACCGCTCTTCCCGCCCATCGACATCAATATGGTCTCAACTAGCTTGACGCTTATTGTCGAGAAAGACCTACATCCCGCAATACAACTTTTATTCTTAATGGCGATGGACGAGATTGGAGACTCGCGTGATCAGTTTTTTGCCAAACAGGATGAGTTTCCGTCCTATAAGGATAGCAACATCCCTCTTTCACCGATCGCGCAGCAATACTT
>JBEDEU010000022.1:0-15938 GCA_041175585.1 Pseudomonadota bacterium
GAACACCGTCACAGGATACGGTGACGGCTTTGTCGAAATTAACCAGACGCGTTTTAACCACGCGATCGCTTTTGGCCCCATGGGCGCTGTAGAACGTTGGCCCGCTCAAGCGGCTACAGACATCACTACCGCCCTCCTGCTGCAAGCGGCCGGCCTCAAGTTCGCACCGCTAGACCCCATGGCGTTTTTAGACGCCACTGAGTCTACAGGTCCCAGCCTTGAAGGAACCCGTCCAGAAGTATTGCTGGTCGGAACTGGGAACCGTCAATGCATGCTGTCCCATACCATCTTGCTACCACTGCTGAAGGCCGGTGTCGGTGTCGAATGCATGAGCACGCAAGCTGCGGCCCGCACCTACAACATTCTCATGGCAGAAGGTCGTCAAGTGATCGCCGCCCTGCTGCCAGAGCACACCGCCTCAGGAGCCACCTCATCATGACAACGGTACAAATCGGCAAAGCCGCTCCGGCCTTCAAGGCGCTCAGCACCTTCGGCGAAATCACGCTCAAACAATGCAACGGTCGCGGCGTCGTGCTTTATTTTTATCCGAAAGACAACACGCCCGGATGCACCACCGAGACTGAAAATTTCCGCGACCTACACGACCAATTTCTGGCGCAAAGTTGCGTGGTCGTTGGCGTTTCGCGAGATTCACTTAAGTCACACGAGAATTTCAGCAAGAAGCTAGAGCTGCCGTTTCCCCTCATCGCGGATGTCGATGAGGTTGTGTGCACGACTTACGACGTCATCAAAATGAAACAAATGTATGGGAAACAGGTACGTGGCATTGAACGCAGCACTTTTCTCATCGACGCACGTGGAAAACTCGTTCAAGCATGGCGCGGCGTCAAAGTACCAGGACATGCCCAAGAGGTGCTGCAAGCCGCTAGTAGTCTGACCTGATTTATTCGATTGTTGTGCCCCCAGGAGATTGTCTCGTATGCCGTTGCCCAAGCTGCCCACCCGCCCTGCCGCAATACTCGACCTAAACGACACTGAACTCGATCTCTTACCCCCAACTACACAAAGCACGAAAGCCAAACCCGTAGAGGCCGCCAGAACAAGCCAGCGTGTGCCACCTCTTGCGGCACAAGATGTCACGCCAGGCGAGACTGCGACAGACCAGCGCAGCGCATTCAAACTACCGCTTGCGACAACGCCAGCGGTACTGCCTGCGGTCACGCCAAGCAAAGCCCCTGCTCAGAAAAAATCGCCCGCGCCGCGCACCCCAACACGTCGCATCGCCAAGGCCGAGTCAGGCTTACAAAAGTTGTTCGTGCTCGACACGAACGTACTGCTTCATGATCCGTCTTCGCTTTTTCGCTTTGAGGAGCACGACGTCTTTTTACCCATGATGACGCTCGAAGAGCTTGATCATCAAAAGAAAGGGATGTCTGAGGTTGCGCGCAACGCCCGTCAAGTGAGTCGTTCTCTAGACACGTTAGTCGCCGAACACCGACAACTAGACGACGGTTTGCCACTCAGCGGTCTGGGGCACAAAGATGCTGTAGGACGACTGTTTTTTCAGACCACAGCGATGGCGGGCACGCTACCGCCTGATCTGCCGATGGGCAAGGCTGACAATCAAATTCTAGGCGTAGTGCGTGCCCTGCAGGATAAGCACCCAACGCGGGAAGTCGTACTCGTGTCGAAAGACATCAACATGCGCTTGAAGGCGCGTGCGTTGTCGATGTCGGCCGAAGACTATTTCAACGATCAAGTACTAGAGGACTCTGACCTACTCTACACCGGCATGCTGGAGTTGCCAGAGAATTTCTGGAACAAGCATGGCAAAGGCGTTGAATCTTGGCAGCAAGGGGGAACCACCTTCTATCGAATCAATGGACCTTTGTGCCATCAGTTCATGGTGAATCAGTTTGTGTACTTCGAAGGCTCTATGCCTTTGTATGCGCAGGTGCGCGAAGTAAATGGCAAGACAGCAGTGCTCGCTACATTGCGAGACTTCACGCACGGCAAAAATAATGTCTGGGGTGTCACTGCACGCAACCGCGAGCAAAACTTCGCGATGAACCTTCTGATGAATCCGGAGTGTGATTTCGTATCGCTACTCGGGCAAGCCGGAACAGGTAAAACGCTGATGACACTTGCCGCAGGTTTGGCACAAGTTCTTGAGACCAAGCGCTACAGCGAGATCATCATGACACGCGTGACGGTTCCGGTTGGTGAGGATATCGGTTTCCTCCCAGGCACCGAGGAAGAAAAAATGCAACCGTGGATGGGTGCGCTCGAGGACAACCTCGAAGTCTTGAACATGGGTGACGCCGATGGTGGCGGCAACGGCGGTAACGAATGGGGTCGCGCAACGACCCTGGACTTAATCCGTTCAAAGATCAAAATCAAGTCGTTGAACTTCATGCGTGGGCGTACATTTCTGAACAAGTACCTCATCATCGATGAGGCGCAGAACCTAACACCCAAACAAATGAAAACACTCATCACGCGTGCGGGCCCCGGAACAAAAGTCATTTGCCTGGGAAACATTGCACAAATTGATACACCCTATCTGACTGAGGGCAGTTCAGGTCTGACCTTTGTTGTGGATCGATTCAAAGGTTGGCCACATGCAGGTAGCGTAACGCTGCAGCGTGGTGAACGATCACGACTCGCTGATTACGCTGGGGAAGTGTTGTAAATGTCCAAACCCGTTGCGCTAACGGTCGGTGATGCAGCAGGCATTGGCCCAGAGATTGTGGTCAAACTCCATGCGCAAGGATTAAATGCGCCTTGCGTGGTGTACGGTGATTTAGGCGCACTCAAGCGCGCGGCGCTTATGCTCGGTGTGCCTGTGCAATGCATTGCCATCGACTCACTGCAAAACGTACCAGTGAATCCGCAACCAGGTCACATGTACGTCCGCGCAACGCAACCCGCGTTACCCGAAGACCTGCCCTGGGGGCGCGTGGATGCCCGAGCAGGAAGCGCAGCCGTGTGTGCCCTGCGCATGGCCATTGACGATGCCATGCAACAGAAAGTTCGTGCAATTGTGACTGCACCACTTAACAAAGAATCGATGCACGCCGCGGGCATCGACTTTCCCGGCCATACTGAAATACTTGCGGAACAATCCGGCACAGAACATGTTGCCATGATGTTGGTCAATGACCAATTACGCGTCATCCTTGCCACCATTCATATTCCACTCGCTGCTGTCTCTCGCACGCTCACAGTTGAGCTTGAGCAACGAACGATCGCACTTGCCCATCGTGCTTGTGTTGCGATGGGGATCAAAGCACCACGTGTGGCTGTTGCGGGGCTCAATCCACATGCTGGCGAGCAACGCAAGTTTGGAAACGAAGATCTCGACATCATTGCACCAGCAATCGCTCTGGCACGTGCCCAGGGAATCGATGCAACAGGCCCATGGCCCGGCGATACCGTTTTCATGCGTGCGCGCCAAGGCGAGTTTGATATTTGTGTCGCCCAATATCACGATCAAGGCCTGATCCCAATCAAGTATCTGGGCTTGGACCAAGGCGTGAATGTCACCGTTGGCCTTCCGTTTGTCCGCACCAGTGTGGATCACGGCACTGCCTTTGATATCGCAGGCAAAGGTATTGCCGATCCCTCCTCCCTTCGTACCGCCTTTGATCTCGCACTTGCCCTTACGTAGGTATAAACCCTATATTTGGCAAGTTTACGTAAAATTTTAGGTTAAGTAACCTCTCTAAGTATATAATTTGACAGGTTTTTATACTTAAAGAGGCGCTGGGAATGCGTTTGAAGCTCGCTTTACCCCTACAAAAAGCATGGATTTCAAGCTTAATATGCTTGGGCCTAGCTGCCTCCCCACTCGCAGCAAGCGCACAACAGTCAACAGCAAGCAGCACTTCTGCCTCGCAACCGGCCAAGCCTAAAAAAACAACTACAACAAAGAAAAAGCAACAACCAAGCAAAACAGCCAAGACGACCCCTCCTGCACAGACACCTGATAAGAAAGCAGCACCTGCAGGCGCACCGCAAGGAAATCGTGCTGTCACGCCCAAGAACGAAAAGCAAACGACAGGCGCGAAGGCCGTTGTTCCTGCTGCGAACCATGGCAAAAGCGTTGCAGCGACTGCCGCGGGCGTGGCGGCAGCAGGCGGTTTGCGTTCAAACGTCGTATTCGTTCAAGACTTAAGTAGTAAAGCCGTTTTGTATTCGCGTAACGAACAAGTTGTTCGACCAATCGCCTCCATTACAAAGCTGATGACTGCCGTCATCATTGTCGACGCGAAGCTGCCAATGGATGAAGTCATTCAAATCACGCAAGCCGACGTTGATGTAGTCAAGCACAGTCGATCACGTCTCGCAGTCGGCGCCAAACACACGCGTGGTGACATGATGCATTTGGCGTTGATGTCTTCAGAGAACCGCGCGGCACACGCGCTAGGCCGCACCTATCCAGGCGGCATGACAGCCTTCGTGAACGCAATGAATGCCAAGGCACGCGAGCTCGGCATGGTGCAATCGACCTTCGTTGAGCCTACTGGCTTATCAAGCTCAAACGTCTCTACCCCGCGTGACTTGGTTAAGCTTTTACAGGCCTCTGCTTCCCGACCCGCAATCCGCTTCTACACGACAGACCATCAGCATGAAGTGCGTTCGGCCGGACACCCCACTCTGTTCCGCAACACAAACATGCTTGTCAGCAACCCTAGCTGGGATATCAAAGTATCCAAGACTGGCTTCATCAATGAAGCTGGCCAATGCTTGGTGATGGTGGCACGGATCAACAATCGCGACACAGCGATTGTGCTGCTCAATGCTGAAGGTAAAGGCACGCGCATTGGTGACGCAGTCAAGATCAAACAGATGATCCAATCCAAGCAGATGGCCGCAGCTCCAACGGAACTCGCGAGCCTGAACTAAGCGGCACGGCTACTCCAAACTAGTAGCCTGACTGCGACGAACCACCGGCAAAATTCAAAAAGCGCGTACTTGAACCCTGGAAGGTTAAACGTACAGTACCGATTGGTCCGTTACGCTGCTTACCAACAATAATTTCTGCCGTGCCCTTATCGGGTGAGTCTGGGTTATAGACCTCATCACGATAGATGAACAAAATCAAATCCGCATCCTGCTCAATTGCACCCGACTCGCGCAAGTCACTCATGACAGGACGTTTGTTGGGTCGTTGCTCAAGACTGCGGTTTAACTGTGACAGAGCAATCACAGGACAATCTAGCTCTTTGCCTAAAGCTTTAAGCGAGCGACTGATTTCCGAGATTTCTGTTGCACGGTTTTCACCCGCGGAACTTGCACCCATGAGCTGCAAGTAATCGATCACGATCAGCCCCAAGCGACCGCACTGACGGGCCAAGCGACGCGCACGCGCACGCACTTCTACCGAACTCAAGGCGGGCGTCTCATCAATATATAACTGCGCATCCTGCATACGCTGGACAGCATGCGTCACACGTGGCCAGTCATCCGCAAGCAATTTTCCGGTCCGCATTCTGTGCTGATCAAGCATGCCAACCGAGCCCAGCATACGCATTGCAAGCTGCACTGCGCCCATTTCCATGGAGAACACCGCCACGGGCAAACCATGTTCAATCGCCACGTGCTCAGCAATATTCATGGCCAGCGAGGTCTTACCCATCGAAGGGCGACCGGCCACAATCACGAGATCACCACCTTGCAGCCCGGAGGTCATCCGGTCGAGGTCAGTAAAGCCTGTTGGCACGCCGGTGACGTCGTTATCACCTTCCCGGTGATACAGCTCGTCGATACGCTCGACAACCTCGGACAGCAAAGGCTGTATTTCACGAAAACCTGTCGTCGCCTTTGCACCTTCCTGGGCGATTTTAAAAACTTTGGACTCGGCCTCATCAAGCAGCTGCCGCGCCTCTTTGCCTTGAGGATTAAAAGCTGTCGCGGCAATTTCATCAGCCACGCTCACTAGCTTGCGCAACATGGAGCGCTCGCGCACGATCTCAGCGTAACGACGGATGTTTGCAGCGGAGGGCGTGTTGTGTGCAAGCGCGTTGAGATAGGCCAAACCGCCCACCTCCTCGGACTTACCAACGCTCGCAATCGACTCATGCACTGTCACGACATCGGCCGCACGAGACAAATTAATCAGTCTAGCAATATGGTGCCAGATCAACCGATGATCAAAACGATAAAAATCCTCTTCGTTGACCACATCTGTGACACGTTCCCACGCAGCATTATCAAGCAGCAGGCCGCCTAATACCGATTGTTCCGCCTCGACCGAGTGGGGAGGAACGCGCAGGTATTCGAGCTGGGGATCAGGTGCATTATTCATCTGGTAATGATAACCGCAAGGCATCGGTGACGTATAAGAATCCTCTGACATCCCGGCCTGGCAAACGTCTCAATAACCAACCAAGATATCTTTGAACAACGGCCATTGCCGAGCCAATTCTTTTTAATGACTGTTTGACTGCCAAATCCGGGTTTGCCTCAAGATAGGTTTGAAGCAAGCGCAAAGATAGCTCTTGGCGCTCTGTACTCCCAAACTGTTCACCCCGCAGGCCCGCCATGGAGGAAACCATTTGATAAACATCATAGGCCTGCCCCAAAGGTCGGGATAAAGCTTCTCCTATGTTTTCCTCGAAGTCGATCCTTGTCAGAGTATCCCCTTCGCACATCAGGTTTCGGAGTTGTGCACCACCATGCACAAAGCCGGCACGATGAAACGCGGCTAAATCCCGAGCCGCGCGATCCATCCAGGTCAAGCGTGCGGCGGGCGTGTCAATTCGGATGAGATAAGGTAAGTCTTGGCCAACATACTCAAGCACCAAGACATCGGACGCATGCCTCCAAACTTTTGGCACTCGGTATCCATGCTGAGAAAAGAACTCGAGTTTTCGTGCTTCATCGCTAAGCGTTGTTCGCATGAGCACACTGACCGACGGGCGCTCTCCCAATGCAAGCCAACAGAGACAGGACAATACCCATGCCCTAACGTAATGCACTCCGTACAGTAGCTTGTCAGCGAACTTAGGCCTTCGCAACTTCACTACGCAGCGCTGGCCCTCAATATCAACAAAGTGCACCGACGAAGGCTCAGACGCATGCTCCGCGAGCCATTGAGTAAGCACCAACTGAAACGAAGGATCAGACTTAAGCATAGACATGTATTAAAAACCAAAAAGCCGGCTCACGCCGGCTTTTTTTGGTGGGGTTAGCGCGAACTTAAACTAGATCGCCAACCACGACTACCGTAATGCTGCTCACAACATCCGGATGCAACGAGACTTGCACAGGAAACTCACCAACGGTCTTGAGTGGACCTTCTGGCAAACGCACTTGTGCTTTTTCGATGCCAGCAAAACCGGCTCCAACCAAACCAGCAGCGATGTCCATGTTTGTAACAGAACCAAACAGGCGGCCATCAACACCAGCTTTCTGAGTAATGCTCAAGGAGAAGCTTTCCAAGCGCTTGCCGAGTGCTTCAGCAGCAACCAGTTTTTCAGCCTGTACTTTTTCGAGCTCTGCGCGACGCAGTTCAAACTCTTTGAGCGCTGCCTCAGTGGCACGACGTGCCTTTTTCTGGGGAATCAGGAAGTTACGGGCGTAGCCATCACGCACGCGCACAACTTCACCGAGGTTCCCTACGTTAACGACTTTTTCGAGAAGAATGATTTGCATAGTAGGCCTCGGAATCAGTTGTGGTTGTCAGTGAAAGGCAACAGCGCCAAGAAGCGCGCACGCTTAATTGCTGAGTCGAGCTGGCGCTGATAAATCGCCTTGGTACCTGTCAGACGGGCAGGAATGATCTTGCCGTTTTCTTGAATGAAATCACGCAATGTGTCGAGGTCTTTGTAATCGATCTCATCAACGCCAGCGGCGCTGAAACGACAAAACTTACGACGCTTGAACAGCGGGTTTTGTTGAGTGAACTTCTTTTTTTCTTTACGTTTACCGAAGAAAGCCATGATATGCCCTATTCAAATTTGTTCGATGCGCTGCGCATGCAGCCTATATTTTTGTGAATCTTTTCTAACCGGAGCCAGAAATCCTTGAACGTTTACTGAGCGTCCCAAACCTATTGTGTTAGTCATTTGAGCCAGGTCTGCCATCGCTACCACAGTAATACTGAACATGATGCGACGCGGTTGACCTGCTTCAATAACTTCGGACTCGTGTGCGAGTAAGAATTCGAGAACTGGAACCCCTGACGGTGTATACCTAACGGGAGAAAGCTCTGCGACCTGACCTTGCACTTCAAGCCGATTCACAACAAATCCGGATTACTCAACGTCGTCGGACATCGACTCTGCGGATGCCTTACGCGCCTCATCACGCTCAACTTGCTTCATCATGATTGAAGGCTCAGTCTGAGCAGCCTTCGTCTTGATAACAAGGTGACGCAATACGGCATCGTTGTAACGGAAAGAGTGTTCGAGTTCGTCGAGCGTTGCTTGACCGCACTCGATGTTGAAGCACAGGTAGTGTGCCTTGACCAACTTTTGAATTGGGTAAGCCAGTTGACGACGACCCCAGTCTTCTGTGCGGTGAACTTTACCGCCCTGGGTCGTCACCAACGCTTGGTAGCGTTCGACCATCGCGGGCACTTGCTCGCTCTGATCAGGGTGAACGATAAAAACAATTTCATAATGGCGCATGCAATGCACTCCTAAGGATGTCCAGCGTATTGCATGAAAACAAGACGCCGGGGTCAGCCCGCCATGGCCAAACATTGGCTGGTCGAGCAAGAAAGCCTAGTATTTTCGCGTATTTACGCTCAAAACGCAAATCAGGAGAGGAACCGGGCGCGGATTGAACGTTCAATCCCGGCGGCATCCAAACCGACTCCGGCGAGCAAAGCACCCTGCTCTCCGTGGTCGATGAACCGGTCCGGCAAACCGAGTTGCAGAACGGGGCAAACCACTCCTGCGGCGTTGAGTGCCTCAGTCACGGCACTGCCCGCGCCCCCCATAATGGCTCCCTCTTCTAGCGTAATCAAACCACGATGCTCCGCCGCCATCTGGCGCACAAGCACTGCATCCAGCGGCTTAACAAAACGCATGTCCACAACGGTCAAATCCAGCGCCTCAGCTGCTTTTAGTGCGGCAGGCAATAATGTGCCGAATACCAAGACCGCAAGATCCTTGCCTTGCCGGCGAATAATTCCGCGACCGAGCGGAACCGTATCCAGACCGGGCGCCACCGGAGTTCCAGCGCCAGACCCCCTGGGGTATCTAACCGAGGCTGGCCCAGGATGCTGATAACAGGTGCTCAGCAGAAGCCGCGTTTCGTTCTCATCGGAGGGCGTTGCAACCACCATATTGGGGATGCAGCGCAAAAACGCGATGTCGTAATTACCGGCGTGTGTCGCTCCATCGGCTCCGACCAAGCCTGCACGATCCAACGCGAAGGTCACATCCAAATCTTGCAGCGCCACGTCGTGGATCAATTGATCATAGCCACGCTGCAAAAAGGTGGAGTAAATCGCGAGTACGGGCTTCTGCCCCTCACAGGCCAAGCCGGCAGCGAAGGTGACCGCATGCTGTTCAGCGATTCCGACATCAAAATATCGCTTAGGGAAGCGTTTTTCGAACTCCACCATGCCACTGCCCTCACGCATGGCGGGTGTGACACCTGTCAGTCTCGGGTCATGCTCAGCCATGTCGCACAGCCATGATCCAAAAACTTGTGTGAAAGTCGTCTTGGGCGCTGCCGCGGGCTTTTGTATGCCGACGGCGGGATCAAACTTTCCAGGTCCATGATAGAGAACGGGATCAGCCTCGGCCAACTTATATCCTTGACCTTTCTTTGTCACGACATGCAAGAACTGCGGTCCTTTCAGCGCGCGCATATTTTGTAGTGTCGGGATCAAGGCATCTAAGTCGTGCCCATCAATGGGCCCCACGTAGTTAAAGCCCATCTCCTCAAACAGCGTGGCAGGCGTCACCATGCCTTTGGCGTGCTCTTCAAAGCGACGCGCTAGCTCAAGGACAGGCGGGACATGTTGTAAAACTGCCCTGCCCATATTCTTTGCAGCCGCATAAAACTGACCAGACATTAGGCGCGCGAAATAGCGATTAAGCGCGCCCACCGGCGGCGAAATCGACATGTCGTTGTCATTCAAGATGACCAACAAGTTGATATCGGGTGTCACACCTGCATTATTCATGGCCTCGAACACCATACCGGCTGTCATGGCCCCATCACCAATGACTGCAATGTGTTGACGCGAAACCCCCGCATTGCGCGAGGCGACCGCCATACCAAGCGCAGCGGAAATCGAGGTCGACGAATGCGCAGTGCCAAAAGCGTCATACGCAGACTCACTACGCTTTGGAAAACCAGAGATGCCGCCGAACTGACGCAAACCACTCATCTGATCTTTACGACCAGTCAAAATCTTATGTGGATAAGACTGATGCCCCACATCCCAAATGATTCGATCATGTGGCGTGTCGTAGACGTAGTGCAACGCGACCGTCAGTTCAACCGTGCCAAGATTCGAAGAGAGGTGGCCGCCCGTGCGTGAAACCGACTGCAGCACGAACCCTCTTAGCTCATCCGCTACTTGTTGCAGGCTGCGTCGATCCAAACCCTTTAGGTCGGCCGGACTGTGAATTCGATTCAGTAAATCTGTTGACATAGCGCTCAATCAGTTCGTATCGGATCACAACAATTAGTGATCGCGCAACACAATAAAATCTGCCAATCCGCCCAATAAATTGGACGCATCGCCTAAGGGTGATAACGCTTGGCGAGCTGTGCGATGCAATGAAGCTGCCAAGGACTGCGCCCCCTCCAAACCCATTAAGGTTACATAGGTGGGCTTGTTCGCGGCGGCGTCCTTGCCGGCAGTTTTGCCAAGCACTGCAGTATCCGTCGTCACATCCAGCACATCGTCTACCACCTGAAACGCCAGGCCGATTGCGCTGGCATATTCATCCAAACTACGCTCTTGCAATGCATGCGCACCAGCAACCAGCCCACCTAACTTCACGCTCGCAGCAAGCAAAGCACCCGTCTTAAGCGTGTGCATTTGCTGCAACTCTTGCTGAGACAAGGTTTTGCCCACACTTGCTAAATCAATCGCCTGCCCGCCCGCCATACCCAGACTCCCCGCGGCTTGCGCAAGCGTGCGCGTTGCCCGCACCACAGCCTCGGGCGCAAGCGGCATTTGCGCTAACAGGTCAAAAGCCAGTGGCTGCAAGGCATCCCCCGCCAATAAAGCGGTTGCTTCGTCATACTGCACATGCAAGGTTGGTCGGCCGCGCCGCAACATGTCGTCGTCCATGCAAGGCAAATCATCGTGGACTAGCGAATACGCATGAACCAGTTCAACTGCTGCCGCAGCGCGATCGAGGGACTCATCAAACGCTCCGCGAACGGTACCAGGACGCATACAAGCGTAACCAGCAGCGTAGACCAAGGCAGCGCGAACCCGTTTGCCACCGCCCAGCACGGCATAGCGCATTGCCTGGTGCAGTCGCGCAGGAACAAGGTCTGCAGGCGGCAACAACCGCTCGAGAACATGCTCAATATGTTGCGCACGCTCGGTAAGCCATTGCGTCAAAGCACTTTCTGCCACCATCATGACGCTTCGCGATCCAATCCCTCAAAGGGCTTGAGCATGCCAGCCTCCAGTACCTTGACCTGCTGCTCGGCCTGCGCCAAGCGCTCTTGGCAAATACGCGTCAACGCGACACCGCGACGATAAGCAGCCAGAGACTCTTCAAGTGGCAGCGCTCCGGACTCCATGGATGCAACAAGTTCTTCAAGCTGCAACAATGCAGTCTCAAAGTCTTGGGGCAAGCTTGGATCAAGATCCTCGCGATCAGACGGTAGCGGATCGGCCACAGATTTGTTAGCTTTGGGCAAGCAAAACTCCGTTCAGGGCTGGGTTAATGACAAACCTGACAACAGGTAAGCTCTCTATTGTACGAGAACATCGCCCGCTCTACCCTTGGGGTACAATCGTTTTTTTATGGTGATCGGCCAATCCGATTTTTCTTCGCGCCAGTACGGTAATGTCCGTCCTGGCATTTTTATCCGTGCGGAGGGAATCATGACCGACATTGGTCGGATGGCGCATTTAGCGCCCGCTCGCACACAATTAGGCGTTAGCGCGTACTTTGACCCCGCGCTGTTTGCCCGCGAGCAAGCGAGTATTTTTAAACAGTCCTCCATCTATGTTGGGCATCAAAAGAGCGTGCCCAACCAGGGAGACTGGCGTACGTTGTCCCATGAAAACAATGGGCGGGTACTCGTACGTGCTGAATCTGGCGTAGAACTCCTTTCAAACGTATGCCGTCATCGTCAGGCGTTAATGCTGGGCGGCACAACCGGTAATGTTGCTGGTCACGTAAATACCCATGGGAATCTTGTGGGTACTGGTGGGAATATTGTCTGCCCCCTACACCGCTGGACTTACGACAAGCAAGGTCACTTGCTTGGTGCACCTCAATTTGACGATAAACCTTGCTTAAATCTCGAGCGCTTTCCGATTAAAGACTGCCAGGGCCTTCTGTTTGAAGGTCCACGCAACCCCTCTGCAGACATCGGCAAACTATTCACGCGTCCAGAGTTCGACTTTTCAGATTACGTCCTGGACCACGTCGAAGTCCACCAATGCAATTACAACTGGAAGACTTTTATCGAGGTCTACCTCGAGGACTACCACGTCGCGCCCTTTCATCCGGGCTTAGGCCATTTTGTAACGTGCGATGACTTATCCTGGGAATTCACTGATCAGTACAGCATGCAGCGGGTTGGCGTACATCAAGCCCTCTCGCAGCCAGGCTCACCCGCCTATAAGGTGTGGCATGACAAACTGATGCAATTCAGAAGCGGGCAAGCTCCCGACTTTGGTGCCGTCTGGGTGACGTATTTTCCAACGCATATGATCGAGCTCTACCCGCACGTCTTGGTGTTGTCGACGCTTTACCCGAAATCACCCCAAGAAACGGTCAATATTGTTGAGTTTTATTACCCAGAAGAAATCGCACTTTTTGAGCGTGAGTTCGTCGAGGCCCAGCGCGAAGCCTATATGGAAACGGCGATCGAAGACGACGAAATCGCCGAGCGTATGGATGCAGGGCGTCTAGCCCTGCTCAACCGAGGCGTAAGCGAATCCGGACCCTACCAATCCCCTATGGAAGATGGTATGCAGCATTTCCATGAGTGGTATCGCAAGGCTCTGGGTGACTGAAGCGGGAACTCTTTGCCAGATTAAGCATCCAACGGATATTATTGGACCACCTGCGTTTAACTTTTAATTTGAGACTATGAAACGAATCATTCTCTTTTTAGTGACCAATTTGGCTGTCATGCTGGTGCTTAGCGCTACGCTGAGCATTCTTGGCGTTAACCGCTTCATGACCGAACAGGGTCTGAACCTCCCGATGCTGCTGATCTTTTCCTTGATCGTCGGCTTCACCGGTTCCTTCATCTCTTTGCTCATGAGCAAGCCCATGGCGAAATGGAGCACCGGCGCCCAGGTCATCAATCCTCAAGCGCCTGGTGGTCCACGCGAATCCTGGCTCGTCGACACGGTGCATCAACTTGCCGACCGTGCTGGTATCGGCCGCCCTGAAGTCGCCATCTACGAAGGTGAGGCAAACGCCTTTGCGACAGGCGCGTTCAAGAACGAATCACTTGTTGCGGTTTCAACAGGCCTGTTGGACAGCATGACTGAAGAAGAAATTTCGGCAGTCTTGGCGCACGAAGTCGCTCACATTGCGAACGGTGACATGGTGACCTTGACTCTTATTCAGGGTGTGGTTAATACCTTTGTCGTGTTCCTCGCGCGCGTCGTCGGTTACTTTGTCGACCGTGTTGTCCTCAAGAACGAGCGCGGTATGGGCATGGGTTACTACGCGACGGTGATTGTGTGCGAAATCGCCTTCGGTGTCGCTGCAAGCTTGATCGTGGCCTGGTTCTCGCGTCAGCGTGAATACCGCGCCGACGCCGGCTCAGCGCAGTTACTGAGCTCACGCGAACCGATGATCCGTGCGCTGGCTCGTTTGGGTGGAATCACTCCAGGTGAATTGCCGAAAAGCTTTGAAGCATCGGGTATCGCTGGAGGTGGTGGTCTAGGCGCTATGTTCGCCACGCACCCGCCTATCAATGCACGGATTCATGCCTTGCAGAACATGCGGGTGAGTTGAATATATTGGGAGCATGCGCACGTCAGTGCGCTTGCTCCCAATTGGGTCCCACGCCCACTTCTGCGACGAGCGGGACCTTCAGAACCGCTACATCACACATTAAGCCAGGTAGTTTTGCCCGAATCTGATCGAGCTCCTCCAACGGCACATCCAGCACGAGTTCATCGTGCACCTGCATCACCATCTTTGTTTGCAGCGCTTCAGACTTTAGCCAGTCCTGTACCGCCACCATCGCGAGCTTAATTAAATCAGCTGCAGTACCTTGCATGGGGGCATTGATAGCGGCGCGCTCAGCACCCGCTCGTCTCGCCCCCGCAGCGTTGATATCGGCCAACCACAAGCGACGACCAAAAACAGTTTCAACGTAGCCCTGCGCATGTGCGAGCGTGCGCGTCTCGGCCATGTATTGCGCCACACCCGGGTACCGAGCAAAGTATCGATCAATATAAGACTGTGCAGCATCGCGCGTAATCCCTAGATTACTCGCCAAACCAAATGCGCCCATTCCATAGATCAAGCCAAAGTTGATCGCCTTAGCCGCACGACGCTGATCTGCAGAGACATCCGCCAGGCTCACGCCAAAAACTTCAGAGGCCGTCGCACGGTGGATATCCTCTCCGGCCGCAAAGGCTCTCTGTAAATTTGCATCATTTGATACGTGCGCCATCACGCGCAATTCAATTTGCGAATAGTCAGCAGAGACAATGACACCACCGCTTGCGACAAAGGCCTCGCGCACGCGCCGGCCTGCCTCTGATCGCACCGGTATATTTTGCAGATTAGGTTCGGACGAGGCTAACCGGCCAGTGATCACAGCTGCCTGCGCATAGTGCGTATGTACCCTACCCGTTGTGGCATTAACCATACGGGGTAACTTGTCGGTGTAGGTCGATTTCAGCTTGGCTAAGCCACGATATTCAAGTAAGACTTGGGGTAAAGGATAGTCTTCAGCCAGTTTCGTCAGGACCTCTTCATCTGTCGATGGCGCACCTCCGGCCGTCTTGCGCACAACCGGCAACTGCATTCGACCAAAGAGAATTTCACCCAGCTGCTTCGGCGAATTTAGATTGAACGGCTGGCCAGCCAATGTGTAGGCACGCTGTTCAAGCTCGAGCATCTCTTGTCCAAGCACGTGGCTCTGGCGACCGAGCTCGGTCGCATCGATCTTGACCCCAGTACGTTCGATTTCAAACAACACGCGCGACACTTTCATCTCAAGCTCATACACGAACTCAAGCCGCGCATCATTCTTGACTTGTGGGCGCAGTACCTCGTGCAGCCGCAACGTGAAATCTGCATCTTCGCAGGCGTATTGCGTAGCGCGTTCAAGATCCACTTCATCAAAACAGATCTGATGCGCACCTTTGCCACACAACTCCTCGAACGTGACACCCTTTACACCTAGATAGCGCTGGCCTAACTCATCCAAGCCTACACCACGGTGCGACTCGAGTACATAAGCCTGCAACATGGTGTCATCTGCAACACCCTGCAGATCAATACCCTCGTTCGCGAAGATGTGCGTATCGTATTTTGCGTGATGCAATAACTTGGTTGGTGCAGTGTCCTCTAGCCAAGACTTCATTTTGGCGAGCACTTCATTGCGTGGCAATTGATCCTGTGCATCTGTGCCGCGGTGGGCGACAGGAATGTAGCAGGCCTGCCCTGGCGCCACACTGAGGGAGATCCCCACTAGTCTGGCCTGCATCGGTTCAAGCGAGGTCGTCTCGGTATCTAATGCCACACACGTTGCGGCGCGTGCGCGATCAAGCCAGCGTTGTAACGCGTCCCAATCCGTCACCATTTCATAATGAGTCTGCGCGGGTGCTGCGGGAC